>MGOS01000119.1:23344-41295 GCA_001797185.1 Clostridiales bacterium GWB2_37_7 | reverse complement strand
TTAAAACACAAACAAAGGGAAGATTTCTATAAACCTCTGCATAATCCAAGCCATATCCTATTACGAACTCATCAGGTATTTGAAAACCCACAAAATCTATTTCAACTTGTGATTTTCTTCTCTCCGGCTTATCCAACAAGCTGCACACCTTTACACTACTTGCATTTCTCGACTTTAGATATTCCACCAAGTAGCTAAGGGTTAAGCCCGAATCCACTATATCTTCAACAATTAAAACATCCTTGTCTTGAATATCCTTTTCCAAATCCTTAATTATTCTTACTACTCCCGAGGATTTTGTTGAGTGTCCATAGCTGGATACCACCATGAAATCCATAGTCAGAGGAAGCTTTATCTCTCTTACCAAATCAGAAAGGAATATCACACAGCCCTTTAGTACTCCAATTACGACCAAGTCTTTACCTTTATAACATTTAGTTATTGCTTCGCCCAATTCCTTTATTTTCGCTTTAATTTGTTCCTCAGTTATGAGTATTTCCTTTATATCATTTTGCATGCTACGTCCTCCTTCGTACTATTAATATTATTCTGTAAAAAGCCGCAATTATTACAGCTAAGTACGATCACTTTTTGAGTATTTGAAGTTACCTTGTATTTCTCACTAATTATGCTGCCTGGTATCCATATGATTTCATTACCGTCTGTCAGCAACAGCACTTGATCTCTCTTTTCTTTTGGTACTTTTTTGTCAATAAAATAATCTTTAAGCTTTTTGCTCCCCTTCATACCTATAGGTGAAATAACATCTCCCGTCTCCCTGCTTCGAAGAATCAGCTCATTTTTTATTTTGTCAGCGTCTAGATATACTGTGCTGCAGCTTTTTGGAATGGTTAACATTTCACTGCTGTCAATAAGCTTTATGCTTATGTTTGAAGCTAATTCGCCAATTAAGTTATCATAATTATATTTTAACTTATAATAACATTTTTTATCAGGCTTCTCAATCTTTTTGCATATAATTAAATTTTCATAGGAAATATAGGCTTTTAGGCTTTTAGGAAGCTCAATTGCTGCTCCGGTGCTCTTATCCAGCATCTCTATCATTCCTTGAAAATGCTTATATTCAAAACCATTTAAACTGGTAGCAAGCTTTTCGATGCCTTTACGCAGCAATCGTTTTTGCATGGCAGGATGTAATTGTTTTAGCTTTTCCGTCTCTATGGTTATACAATTTTCTTGGACTCTACCCATGCTCTCTAAATATTCTTCTGTCTGGCGCTCCAGATATTCATTTTCTTCTCTGACCACTTGCGCCATTCTGGTCAGAGCCTCATTTAAGTTTGGATTAAAGTTCTCCTTAAGATAGGGAAGCAGTTCTAATCTTATTTTATTTCTAAGATAAATAGGTTCGAGATTTGTTTTGTCAACCCTTGGGTCGAGATCATTCTCCCTGCAGTACTTTTCGATGCTTTGCCTGTCACTGTCCAGCAAGGGTCTTATGATATCATCTCTAACTGCATCTATTCCTTTCAGACCTTCTAATCCGGTGCCTCTGATGAGGCGCATGAGTATGGTTTCAACATTATCATTGGAGTTCTGCGCTACAGCAATTTTGTTGGCTTTCATTTGTTCCTTTGCCTCTCTGAAAAGCTTGTAGCGTATTTCCCTGCCAGCTTCCTCAGGAGAAAGTCCTTGCTGCTTGGCATATGCAGGTACATCAAAGGTTTCTATTTTAAATGGTATATTCCATTCCAAACAAATCTGCTCTACAAAGTCAGCATCATTTTTTGCATCCAAGCCTCTGAACATATGATTCAGGTGAACTGCAAAAAGTCTTATATCCAACACATTGCTCAAGCTTTTAAGCACATGAAGAAGACACAGGGAATCCGCTCCGCCGGAAACTCCGACTACCACTGTGTCTCCATTTTTTATCATGTTGTGCTTTTCAATTGTAGACTTTACATTGTCAACAAAACTATTCATAAAATCCTGCCTTAAAATACTCTTAAATAAAATTCTATAATTCCAAAATGATATTGTCAATATTCCATAAAAACAAAAATCGTTGCAGTTAATAATAAAAACAAAACCGCTATCAAGATATTTAATGCAGACTTAAGCTTGTCGGGATAGATATATTCTTGTGCGGCACAGCTTAACTCATTGTATAGAACATCGCAATCCCTGATCTGCCCTTCTAAGCAGCTTGCTATGATTTCAAATATCTGACGGGGCAGCTTCTTTCCCCTTAAGCATTCTAAAGCAGTTTCCAGTTTATCTCTGTTTGGGTCTAAATTTCTGTTAAGCATTAAGGAGATAAAAAGCATAGCGACTGCAAAGCTCTGATAGCTATTATCTGCAATACGTTTTCCTCTGCCCCAGCATAGCCTGTCATACATCGGGGTAAACTCCCTTACACTACTGCCTACCTGTACCAAGCTACCAAAGTCTATTAGCTTTATCAGTTCATTTTGTCCATCCACCATAATATTCTCATGCTTGAGGTCTGTATAAATATAACCTGCTTCATTGATTTGCTTTATAATTTGTATTATAACACACATTAGATTTAACTTTGTCTTAAAACCTATAGAATTTTCTTTCATCACGGTTTTGAGATTGTAACCTTTTATATAATCCATCGTGAAGTAGTGATACATTTTTCCCTCTTTTGAATAATCATCTAAATCATATACCCTTGGCACAAAGTTTTTTTCTTCAAACCTGCATAGAAATCTATATTCTTTAGTTATGCTTATGATATCTGTACTTAACTTTAGGGCAAGTATCCTAGCTTGAGAATCCCGTACCAAGTATATCTCTCCTACACCTCCGGTTCCAAGCCTTTTGAGCAAGGTATATTTTTTACCCGTCCACTGTCCTACTATTATATCATGCTTGCTGCTATACATAATAATTTTCTATAACATCACTGTCACTTTGCAAATTTAACTTTTCAATGTAGCTAATATCTTCTTTTTGATTATCGTATTTACTCTCCATGAGCAGCTGACATGCCTTTTCTATTGCTGGTCCTGTTGGTGTGCCGCCCCCTGCATGCATTGTGTTCAATCTATTTTGTAAAAGCTCAGTAGCATCTGTGAAGCTGCAGACAACACTTGCTGCTTCCTCCTTAAATCCCGGATACTTTATGACAGAAAGCTTGCTATTGCCCCTTCTGGAATTTAGATTTTGCAATAGCTCTATCAAGCTTCTTTTCGCAGATTCCAGCTTATTGCTCATGCTGCTGCTGGTATCTAACACGATTACGCATTTCAAGTTAATGCTGTCACCAAAATTCTCAATAAAGTCAACTATTTTATAGCGGGACTTGGGCTCTAGATTATTCATATCTACGCCAATTATGGATTTTAACTGACGACTTACAATTTGTTCTATGGTTTTTTGTGCAGTTTTTTGTGTCATGGCTTGAACAGTTCTACCTAAATCCTCTAAATGAGTGTATTCGCACAGACCTCTTCCCGCCTTGGCTATACCCTCCAGTTCTTCAATATCCCTTTCATCGTCGTCACTATTTTGATTAATTATACCAATAGTACTTACTACAATTCCCAGCTTACACGCCTGTTTCGCAGCCTCTATAGGGTCGGTACCTATATTTGATTTGCCATCAGTAATTATAATGATCTGCTTTATTTCGCCGACACCCGCCTCTTCTTTATTCAAAATAAAACCTCCTTACACAATTATTACTCTTGTAATTATTGCCATGCAAGGAGGTTGTTATACAAGCCTTTGATTCACACAGTTTCCCAAATTTTTGCCACCATTATAGTCATGTCATCACAAGCAGTTCCTCCATTGGCTTCTAAGCAAATCTTCAATATTTCATCGGCGATCTTCTGGGGGTTTCTTGTGTTTATATTATTTATGATCTCAGCCAGCCATCTTTCCTTATTGATCTCACTTTGATTGGAGTCTAAAACACCATCTGAAACCATGATTACGAAATCACCATCCTGCAGCTTCTTCCTTACAAACTCCATGTCGACGTGCTTTAGTATTCCTACAGGCAATGATCCAACCTTTATCACATCCACATGGTCCTCATATTTGATGAAGGTGGATACAGCACCTACTTTTACAAATTCAACCTCTCCACTATATTGATTGATAACCGAAAGATCTATCGTTGCGTAGGTCTCTTCATTAGACTTCATAAGCAGCAAGGAGTTAATGGTTCTTACTGCCAAATCCTTATCAAAGCCTGCATATAAAAACTTCTCCAGTAATCTTATCGTAGTGCCGCTTTCTATAGAGGCCTTGTAGCCAGTACCCATACCATCACTCAAGGCTAGCATGAACTTACTGTCTTTGAGTTCTATAAAGGAATAATTGTCCCCGGATACAGCACCGCTTTTGGTAGTCTTGGCTATTCCTGTTGCTACCTGATATTTCTCTGCTTCCTTTAATCTTATATTGCATTGATCATGGCTCTTTGTCATGCAATGCATATCTCGTTTAATAAATTTTTTATTAGTAACTTTATTCACGATAGGGATAATGTTTTTGATGCAATCTCTTTTACCACCGCAAGCAGGTATCATAATTTCAATTGATATTCCACTGCCCATTTCTGCCACTGTAACGTCCTGCACATAAATACCATGTGTATCCAGTGCTACAATTAACAGCTCCTCCAAATTGCGATTGAAATTAACATCTACATCTATCTGCAGCGCCAAATCAGATACAACAGCAGAAACCTCTCTGAGCTGTTCACAGACAATCATTCTGCTTTCATTGATCTTTTTCTTCCAATTTAGATTATTTCTATATAAGTCATAATAATATCTTATACTACTTATCATCTCTTCCGGCTTGATGCACCTTTCCATAAAGTTCTTTGGTATACTCTCCATCTTTATACTTCCTTCATTTTCAATTTGTGTAAGAAATCCAAAAAGGTATTGATAGCTTTTATAAAAATCCCTCTTCCAACAGCTGCTGCACATGCCGCAGTTTGAACAGCACTTACTTACTACCTGATCAAGGATTTGTGCTGCATCTATTTGAGAGTAGAATTCCTTGTTGCTGCCACTGTCTTTGAGCGTAGCTGACAGTTCATCAAATACCAATGCCACCTCATTTAGTTTATCAGTGGTATATTCCTTAAATCTCTTATTATAGGATTTATCCCTCTGTAAATCAGAAGCAAATATCTTCTTACTGCTCAAGACCTTTGTCATATAGCCGCTGGGTATTGCCATAAACAAAATTGCTGCAGTCAGAATTTCATAGAACTTTATTAATACCTCTGTAGAACCGTTGATATAAAAGGTCATCAAGGCATTGCCTAATATAAAGGCAAGGACACAGCCAGCTTTGCCTACATTTTTTAGCACACCGCTAAGAAGTCCACATAAACCATAAACTCCGATAGCAGCTGGCAAGATAGATCCTGACAAGGACTGAATTAAACCCAAAATAATTCCTATAGCTGCTCCAGTACCGGCGCTTCCGTAAAAAGAAAAGATCATTATCATTAGTATCATGCTTACATTTTTCATTGATAAATTGAAAGCAATAAAATCCGCCCCAACAAAAGAAAAGGCCAGCAATATTGACAGGGATACTACTTCTTCACTGGAAATCGCCTTTCGGGCTCTGAAATTCTTAAGAACTGGGAAAGCTCCATCATAAACATATACCAATAATGCGATCAGGAAGGACTCAATTATTATCATGAGCAGATCATACATATAATAATTCTTTATATAAAATATGAAGTAACCCGCTGTAAAATTCGCTAACGCCGCCGTAACTGCAGCAACAGCTTTTTTATTTATCCTCCATTTCGAACTCACAAGATGCACTACTATATAGATTGAAGCAGAAATAAAGTACTTCAACATTATTTCGTTTTGCCCAATAGAAAACACACCTAGAAGTACCCCAGTCAGTACAATACCTAACGCCATTTCCTGCAATGCAAATACTGCAATAAATGCAAGTCCAAAGGGGCTCAAAAAATCTAATATCACTGCTCGTCCCAAAAGAAAGCCTAAAAAAGCAAAGGTAATATTCATTTTAAGCTGACTATTTATCATTATGGTTTTAAACTTCTTAAGCCAGTTCACTTTATTTACAACTTTTTCATTGGCTAAGGAGTTTTTAACTCTGTTATACGGAAAAACTTCAGATCGGTCTACCAATTAATCCACCACCTAATATGTTATTCGAATCTATATACAGATATTACTATCTATTGAACGTATAAAGATTTTAACATAGCCTGTCTAAAATATTTGTCAGGTTAGGCGGTTAAGCTTTAAAAAGTTTTAGACAGATTGGGGTATGATTTGACAATATTTTTATGACTGGAAAATATGCACGCTATGCAGCATGCCAAGCAGCTATATACTGTGAGCTCATACGGAAAGGATGTCGAATAAAATATTATGGAAGCTTAATACTAAAAGGAAGCAAATGAAAGTACACTTGCAACTCAAATCTTATTTGCTGATGATTCATCTATCGAAGTGACTAAATCAACAAAAAAATAAAAAAACTCAGGTAGTTCCCTGAGTATCATTTACTTTGGTAGCGGCGGTCAGATTCGAACCAACGACCGCTCGGGTATGAACCGAGTGCTCTAGCCAGCTGAGCTACGCCGCCATATAAAACGCCTGTCCTCCTGTATTTCATCACTCTATGAGTGTCACGCTTACAGGATTGGTTATTAAATAACACAGGCTAGATGATATACAATTGGTTGCGGGGACAGGATTTGAACCTGTGACCTCCGGGTTATGAGCCCGACGAGCTACCTGGCTGCTCTACCCCGCGATAAATATGGTGCCGAAGACCGGAATCGAACCGGTACGGTCGGTAAGGACCGCAGGATTTTAAGTCCTGTGCGTCTGCCAGTTCCGCCACTTCGGCGCACATTGTCTTAGCGACAAATATT
This sequence comes from Clostridiales bacterium GWB2_37_7, assembly GCA_001797185.1. GTDB lineage: Bacteria > Bacillota > Clostridia > Lutisporales > Lutisporaceae > GWB2-37-7. The sequence goes on along the minus strand of MGOS01000119.1, from coordinate 34,400 downwards.
ATTATATAACCTTTAAATCAAAACGTCAACACTTATTTTATTTATTTTAGGTAATTATCTTATCTTATGTTAACGATACGACTTTATGCTTCACTTTCCGCCTATGATATAAATTTTATCACAGCACCCTCAAGATTGTCGTTCTCACTAGCGGCGAAGCTTTGAAGCTCTAGGTTTTTCATAATATGAAGCATTATAACTATACCGGCAGGTATTACATCAGCTCTCTCCTTTTGCAATCCTTTGACATGATAGCGCTGTTCCACTGACATATTTTTTAGCTTTTCAAGTAAATTTTGTAAATAATCAAAAGTTATAACAGTATTATGTACCTTTTGCGGTTCATATATGCATAAACTGTGATATATGGCTGCAATTGTTGTAGCTGTACCTCCAATTGCAACAGCCTTTTGTATATTCATGTTCTTTAGTCGACTTATTGACTCTTCAAACAAACTCTTTAAATTTTTGTTTAAATAATCTATTTCATTTTCTGCAATCGGATGAACGGTTATATATCTCTCTGTCATTCTTACAGTGCCCGCATTGACACTTTTTGAATAATGAATACCACTGATGTCACCCAACACCAATTCAGTGCTGCCTCCGCCTATATCAATAACCAATAGTTCTCCTTGGTCTGCATCGTAATCGCTTACTACACCGGCAATACCCAATTCTGCTTCTACTTCTCCACTAATCACTTTTATATCTATCCCGGTCTGCGCTCTGGCTTCATTTAAAAATTCTTTCCTGTTCTCTGCATCCCTAACAGCACTCGTTGCAATAGCTATGATTTCTTGTGCACCATATTGGTCTGCCTTTTCCTTAAAAGCTTTGAGTGCGTTTAAATTGCGAAATAACGCATCTTCTGATATCACTCCACTTGCAGATAATCCCTGTCCCATTCTCGTTACAATTAAATGTTTTTCCTTGTGTCCAAAACGCTGCTTGCCATATTCACATAACAGCAATCTCATAGAGTTTGTACCAATATCTATCGCAGCAATTTTTTTCATACTATGCCTCCCTACAAAAAACAATACTGTCATGAATTGACAGTATTAGTATGATTTTATATATTATTCCTAAATCAAAACTTAAAATTTTGAAGCTCCGTCACTTTTTCGATAGCCGCCGCTTCTTTTGGAATCTGTGCTTTTTTTCAGTTGCTGAAGCTTCTCATCACTGTCTTTCAAAAACTTACTTAATTTATCATCGAAGGATTCGGCTTGATTTTTTCTGAATTCATTATTCCAATCAACTTCAACAGGTCTAGTGCTTTTCTTGCGCTCTTGAGCCTGTTTTATTGATAAATTAATTTTGCCATCTTTTTCTACTGTAAGTACCTTAACCTTTACTTTGTCTTTCTCATTTATATAGTTCTTTATATCTTTAACATAAGTATCGGCAATCTCAGAAATATGAACCAGACCGGTTTTCCCCTCAGGTAATTGTATAAAGGCACCAAAGCTTGTTATACTGGCTACAACACCTTCAATTACCTTCCCTTCCTCTATAGGCATACTAAAAAAATCCTCCTTTAATTTACAATAAAGCTAATATGGATATAATATATCAATAAGTGCTGTGGTGTCAATATTATACCTAATTATCTCCTCCTTGCAAATCTTTGTCCGGCTCTGATTGATTAATATAAACCTTCTCTCCCGTCTTTACCAAACCTAATTGCTCCCTTGCCATTTTTTCTATACTTGCATCTGTACTAGCATTTTTAATCAACTCTACAAGCTTTTGATTTTCTAGCTTAATGCTTTCTACCTTTTGCTTTTTTTCATTTTGAATCGTAGTAAGCTTGCCTATGGCAACCTGCTGATTAATTAATGTTACAGCAGTGTAAAGTACAAAGGCAGTCATCAAAAGCCTTTTAAAATTAAATTTAGCTGCTTTCATAAGATCACTTCCGTATATAAATTTCATCCTTTGCAATTCCTGCTAGTTGCATTATATGCACAGACTAATACTGTTGCCATTATATTATATAAAAAAAATCTATATAAATCAAACTATACAGTTATTGTTATTTCGACATTTCCACGAAAATACCTTTATCTATTTTCTATTTTTTCTGATAATAAGCTTATAATACTTCCTACTATCACGCATTATAACGCCAGGCAGCTTCTTTAGTTTTGATATTCTTATTCTTTTATGTATAATAAATTGCCAAAGCCTGGACAATGGATGCCATAGAAGATTGAATAAGAATTTAAAGGGCAGCATCAATATGTTATTTGTAGTTTTAAAAAAGAACACCACATTTCTCTTTATAAATAAAAACAAGGCAATAGCTATTTTACTTAAAATTTTGTCATAAAGGAAGAATCCTACTATAAAACCAATAAAGACATAAGCCCGCACATCCCCATAGTTGCTGGAGAAAAGCGCCCATAATACAACAAGCAAAGCAGCTGCTAAAAATAATATGTCCCAAATGGAGGTAATAAACCGACCTCTTCTTCCGGAGCCTTTAAGGACTCTGTAAATGTCATATAATATACCAATTACTATTCCACCATATACTGTAAACATAAAAACAAAGCTTTGAAATTCTACAGTTTCCATAAATACACCCCCCTTATTTCAATACATCAAAAGCTCTATTGAAGAAATTTATCAAATAGGAAACTTTTGATAAAATGTCATACAAAAAGTATCCTACTAATTGTATATATTATAATGCATAACCATCTCACTATTATGCAAAGCAGATATTATTAAAGCAATTTGTAGACTATGTATAGCACATGCAGTGCACACACATTACAAATTGCTTTTAATCTGTAATTAAATTACCTTTTGTTTTTCAGTGTTAAGGATTAAATCGGGCTTGGAAATGATAAGCAACACCTAAGCTCTATTTGAATATATTGCTAAATAAACCGCCTGATTTCTTGCTGTCAGTTTTATCAGTGTAGTTGCAAGCAATAATATATCCTTCAATATTTAGGTTGCCATCTTCCACATTCAGCTTATTGATATGCAAGCCCGTACCCTTTAATATCAATCCACCCATTTCTGTATTTAATACAATTGTGCCTTCATCAAAACTCACAACATCCCTTACTCCGGTAATGTTAAGCTTTTCTCTGTCTTCAATAAATACATTGTGAGGTTTTGTCTTTATAAGCTTTCTTTCTTCCATAAAAAAACCCCCTGCTATATAATTAACCGATCAACGCCAGATGTAAACTCAGCTGATTGTCTATAACTATATATATGCAGAGGGTTTTTGAAAATGCATAGGAACATCTAAATCTACCTTAAGCAAATGTGACCGCCATGCATTTCATAAAGGTTTCTCTAATTTAAATTGCTTCCTTAGAAGCCTCGTTATATTATTCAATTATTCTATACATTTCTTTTGCCGCTTCCTTGCTTGCCCTGTCCGTTATATCAAGAACTTCAGCCTTTATGGATCTTTCTCCAAATACGATCTCTACAACGTCACCTATCTTAACGGTAGTGCTGGGCTTTGCCTGTTTACCGTTTATATATACCTTCTCCCCCTCGCAGGCATCCTTGGCAACTGTTCTCCTTTTGATTAGGCGAGAATTCTTCAGAAATTTGTCCAGTCTCATATCATCACTTCCTAATAAAGTCAGCTTTGCTGTGTTTTTTCATTAACTTCTCTAGATAAAGCAAAAATCAGGTTGCTCACCTGATTTCGCTCTAAATATGTACTTATTATTTGTTCACTAAATCCTTTAGATCCTTGCCAGCCTTGAAAATTGGAGCTTTTGAAGCAGGAATTTGAATTTCTTCTCTTGTTCTTGGGTTTCTTCCTACTCTTGCTGCTCTTTCCTTTACTTCGAATGTACCAAAGCCAACTAATTGAACCTTGTCACTCTTTGCAAGTGATTCTTGAACGCTTTCCATAAATGCCTTCAGAGCTTTTTCAGTATCCTTCTTTGTCAATTCACTTTTTTCTGCCATGCTTGTAATAAGTTCTGCTTTATTCATTTTTATATTCCCTCCATTTTTTATAATGAATTCCTATTAGCATATTCTCTATATATGCCAAAAATCCTTCTTTGGAAACACTAAATTTGTTCATTTTTGTAATATTTTTATTGTTTTTGCTTGATTCCACAGCTGATCCATTTCCTGCAAAGTCATTTTATCAATTTTCTTTCCACTTTGCAAGCCTGTTTCCTCAATATACTGAAATCTTTTAATAAACTTGTCTATTGTGCCACGAAGCGCAAGTTCAGGTTGTATCTTCAAAAATCTAGCTACATTAACGACAGCAAACAACAAATCTCCAATTTCTTCTTCTATTATTTGTTTATTTCCTGTATTATATACCTCTTTTACTTCTTCTAATTCTTCATCAACCTTTGCAATTGCATCCTTTACATCATCCCAATCAAAACCTACCAAAGCTGCTTTTTGCTGCACCTTATAGCTTCTCATAAGATTTGGCAAAGCTTCCGGTATATCAACCAAGGTTTGTGTATATGTGTCAATGCCCTTTAGCTTGCGTTTAGAGGCTTCCCAGCTCTTTAAAGCACCGCTTTCTGTGGTTGCTATTACATCGCCAAAAACATGGGGGTGCCTCTTAACCAGCTTGTTTACAATGCCTGTTATAATATCGTTTATATCAAACTCGCCGGCTTCCTTTGCTATTTGAGCATGGAAAACTACTTGCAGCAGTAAATCGCCAAACTCTTCTATCAATAAATCAATATCATTTTTCTCAATAGCATCAAGCACCTCATAGGTTTCCTCCAGCAAGTATGGCTTCAGGCTATCTCGTGTCTGCTCTCTATCCCAAGGACATCCGCCCTCTCCACGCAGCTTTGCCATAAGCGCAACCAATTCATCCATAGTTTTAAACCTGCTTTCTTCCCCTACAGGTGGTATGTATACACTGGTCAGATAATCTACCCAGTCTATTCTATCCAATTCATACAGCGGATGCTTTTCAATTCTTTCCAAGCCTTTCACTCCTGCTGCCTTAATAATATATATTTCTGTATCATCCTTATAAAGCTCCATCAGCTTCAGCTTTATTTCAGAAGCTACGAAGCGACTATATACCTGGGTTATTATATTCCCGCACTGAAAATCAGGCTTTTGGAAATCCAAGCTTAATCCATCTATTATTTTAAGACCATATGCAGGATCTATCTGCAACGCTGTAAGTATAGAATCAATAAAACTTACAGCTGGTACGATTTCTATTTCAATATGACCCTTTCCTTTCTCCACTGTCAGCTCAACACTTTTTTCTGCAACCATAGGATGTCCTGGCACAGCATAAACCAATACCTTGTCCTCTTGGCAGCTTTGCATTATTCTTTCACTTATTTGGCTATAAGTAGCTTCAAAGGTCTGAGCAGTATCATATATGTCATCACAGGTGGTAAAGCTTATGCCTAATGATCTAATATAATCTACCGTAGGATGCTTTTCCGTTCTTAAAATTAGTATATCCGCAGACTTCAACTGCTCCACTGCTGATAAGGTCAGCTGCTTATAATCACCTGAGCCTAATCCTATTATAATTAGCTTTTTCATTTGTATCTCTCCTTCGTACAGGATATGGATTTATTTTAGCACTCCCTTTTTTTTCAAGACACGTGACAGCTTGCCGCCACCGGGAGCCATTTGGAGTTCTTCAATGGTTATTCCTCTAATTAATATCAATACGGCTCCATATATAGAAGCTGCTAATAGCATGCTTAATAAGGCTGACATAGATTTGCTTTCAGTCATCAGGAAGCTATATTTATATGCAAAATAAGCTGTTACAGTCATAGCAGCCGTCGCCAACACGGGCTTTAAAATCAACTGTTTATAATTAAAGCTCTTTTGCTGATATTTTATAATAGCAATCAAGTTTAGTATTGAAGCTATAGCATAGGCCGCAACTGTTCCAATTGCAGCTCCTCTGACATTTATATAAGGTATGGAGGTCAAGGTATAGGTAACAATAACCTTTACAACTGCTCCGATTGCCAGATTTAATACAGGTATCTTTTCCTTACCCATGCCCTGCAGTATTGCAGTCAAGGTTTGGACTAAAGTCAAAAATATTACAGCAGGAGCTAAATACATCAGGGCTGTAATAACAGATGCTGGTTCTGTTGGATATGCAATTGTCATAATGGGATCTGCCAAAATGAATAGTCCAAAAGCAGCAGGCAAACCCATAATCAAGCTGATTCTGATAGCCAATTCAGACTTCTTCTCTACGGCATCTATATCACGTCGGGTTACTGATTCAGAAATTGCAGGAACAAGGCTGGCAGCCAAAGATATTGTCAATACCTGAGGTAGGTTTATAAAAGGCATTGCCATCTGAGTCAATTGTCCATACATGCTTACTGCGCTTTCTAAGGAATAACCGGCAGCCTGCAATCTATCCATTATGATCATGGAGTCCAAAAGACCCATAATAGGCATAACACTGCTGCCTATGGTTATAGGTATGGTAAAGACAATAAGCCTTCTAAGTATACTGATGGCTGATTCCTTTTTGTGGTTTAGGTTTTCACCTTCAATGCCTCGATTGGACTTATATCTAAAATAAATAAATACCAAGGTAACAACACTAATAACTCCACCAATAGTTGTTCCCGCTACTGCTCCCCCTGCGGCCTGTTGAAAGCCCAGTGGCAGCAGCATAATAGCCAATACAAATCCAAATATTACTCTACCAAGCTGTTCCAAAACCTGAGATACTGCACTGGGTGTCATGTTTTGCATACCTTGGAAATATCCTCTTAATGCACCTGTAACAGAAAATAAAAATACCGACGGTATAACATAGAGTATTGCTATATATGAGCCCGGATTATTCAATAAATTTGCAATATCTTTTGCATAGACATATAGAAGTATAGAAAATAGTAGTCCTACTACAGATATAAAGCTCAACGCCACCCTAAATATTCTTTTGGCTTCATCTCCTCTGCCCATTTCCAGCTTTTCTGCAGTCAGCTTTGATATGGCTATAGGTATAGCATAGGCTGATACAGTTAAAGCCCAAGTATATACTGTATAAGCAGTTCCATAGTAACCCATAGCTTCCGAACCAACTATCCGGCCTAGGGGTATTCTATAAATTGCTCCTAATATCTTTGTAATTAATCCGGCAGCTGCAAGTATTGCAGCGCCCTTTATAAATGATTGTTTTCTGATTTCCATTTCGACCTCCCAATTGAACTGAAAATAAGGTATGTACCCTTTTATATAGCTAATATCTGTCAAACATTATATATTTTAGCACATCTCAATGCTAAAATATACAAAGACAGACAATTATAGAACCATCTGCCCCAAAATAGTACATAATACCAGTTATAATAGCCTTTGGATTATAAATAATATATCCAAAGGCTATCTGTAGATTTCGTGCTATGGATTCTAACTGCGTTTGCTTTTTTTTCCTACGACTTTATAAACCCAATAAGCTGCACCTGCTAAAATTAAAAGCAAATAGGTGGCTTCCTGATAAATATTCATAAAATCCAATACTTCCTCCCAGGATTCACCCAGCATCGCTCCGGCATAGACAAGGATTAGATTCCAAATAAAAGTCCCAGCTGCGGTAAGCAGTATAAATACATGAAATTTCATCTTAGCCATGCCCGCAGGAATAGAAATCAAGCTTCGAATGATAGGAACCATTCTACATAAAAACACTGCCCAGTATCTGTATCGCCTAAACAATGAGAAGGCTTTGTGCAAGCTACCAGTCTTTAACCCCAGAATACCTCCATAGCTGTCTATGATGGCATCCAGTTTTTTTGCATTCAATACGCTTCCCAGCTTGTAAAGTATGGCGGCTCCGAGAACTGAGCCTGCTGTAGCGGTACCCACTACCCCTAGAAACGTTAATTCTGTACTAGTCGTCATAAATCCGCCAAAAGCCAAAATGATCTCAGATGGTATAGGCGGAAAAACATTTTCCACTGCTATCAAAGTGAATATGCTTATATAACCAAATTGTTCGATTAACTCTATTATCCAGCTTGTAATAACAATCCCCCCTTGTAAAAACGCCTCTACTATCTGTACAGTTTCTTTCTACTCCTTAATTGACTGTGCCAATAAAGTATTTCCACCTTCCCCCATTGTTTTCATCGCCCCAATAAGAGATTATATCCTTTGATTTTTCTAAACTTTTTATGGATAAATACAAGGTGGCCTTATTATTAGTTTACAGCCAAAACTCTTAAATAGCAAAAAAATAATAAAAGCAGCTGTCGCTGCCTTTATAAATGCACTGCTATTGTTCCATTTGCTTTCCTAAGAAATTAGCTGCTGTCTCTGCCAGCTTCTTTTCCAATTCACCCATTTGAACATTCGGTTCTTTGGATAATAGCAAAACTGCTCCAATGGGATCACCCTGAGACACGATTGGGGCTACTACACCCGAAACATACTTTGGAGCGCCATCCTCATCTGCTGTAATGTTAATCATTTTGTTTTCGCCCGTTAAGGTTAACATAATTGCAGCTTTTTCTTCCATTATTTTTTCAAGTGCTGCACTTACTCGCTTTTCTAATAGTTCTTTCTTAGGTGCGCCTGCCACTGCTATTATTGAATCTCTATCTGCAATGCAAGTCACATGCTCCATTGAGCCATGCAATGATTCAACATACTCTTTGGCAAACTCGCTCAGTTCTCCAATAGGAGAATATTTTTTGAGAATTACTTCTCCTTCTCTGTCAGTGAATATCTCAAGCGGATCTCCTTCACGAATGCGCAATGTTCTTCTTATTTCTTTTGGTATAACAACTCTTCCAAGATCATCGATTCTTCTTACAATTCCTGTTGCTTTCACCTAGATATCCTCCTTTATTATTTACATAATCACCTATGAGACTATTATTTTACCATCTTAATAATTTTATACACAATTTTGTTAATAAAAGGCTGCTTAAGGAAATTTTTTAGAAGTTATTTGTTATACCAATTAAATATTAAAATAATTTGCAAAAAATCTATATTTCTCAATATACAAAAATGCTGTACCTTTTGGTACAGCATTTTTATATTACAGATTTTTTGGACTTTTCTTTATATCTGCCTTTGTTCTCATTTCTTCCATTAAACCTTGATAAACAGTATCCTTTTTATTTTCAAGCATGGATAGCTTTAATTCTTCGGCTATATCTTCCAATTTATCAAACTTTTTATCTTCCAATTTAATAATATGATATCCAAAATCGGTCTTTACCAGATCGCTAATTTCTCCAGCGTTCATAGCAAAAGCTGCTGTTTCAAAAGGTTCAACCATAACACCTTTTCGGAAATAGCCTAAATCACCTTTGTTTTCCTTAGCACTTGGGTCTTTTGAAAATTGCAGTGCCAACTCGCCAAAGTTTTCACCCTTTTTTACCCTCTCTAGCACTTTCTTTGCTTCTTCTTCTGTCTCAAGCAAAATTTGGCTAGCCTTCACACTAATAAACTGATCTTGATTAGATGCATAATATGCCGCTACCTCTTCATCAGTTACTGCAACATCAGCTGTAAGCTTCTCTTGAAGATTGCTTATCAATATATCTTTTTTAATTGTATCTCTTAAATACTCCATAGTCATTTTTTGTTCTGTTAGGAACTCATTGAATTTTTCTTCTGAGTCGAAATATTTTCTTGCCTTTTCAACCTCTACGTTGATTTCTTCCTCTGTAGCTGTAATACCTGTTTTTTGTGCCTCTTTCTCTTGGACCTTTAGGTCAACAAGCATATCTAGCACCTTTTCCTTCATAACATCTATATATTTTCTTCCATCTAAATCCTTATCCCATATTTCTGCTCCATATTGCTCTTCATACTGAACTCTAAACATTTCAAACATCTTATCAAATTCAGTCTTCATAATTTGTTCTCCACCAACCACAGCCACAACCGTCTCACTGTCCGCTTGAGGGTTCTTCTTAATTAAATTGCAGCCACTTAACACCCATGATATCGATATTATCACCACTGCAAGCAAAATTGCTGTTTTCTTAAGTTTAATCAATTCTTCATCTCTCCCCTGATTTTATTAATGCAATGAGTATCATTCATGGCATTGGATAATCTAGTAAGTATTATATCGCATTTCCAGCTATATGCAAACTGCTAATTTTTTCTATTATCTCGCTTATTTCCTTCAAAAGCTCTTCTGTCTTCTCTTCTGCAGGTTTTAGAGTAAAATACGGCTGCTCACTGGCTGTAAATAATATCCTGCCCTTATAATCACCTGCAATTTGTATTGCGGCTTGCGGCATAATATATTTGTCTGATTTAAACTTAATAGATATTTTGTTGTTTCGCTGACTTATGCTGCTTATTCCACATCTTTGTGCAAGCTGCTTGATATAGGCTACTGCCAATAGATTTCTAACTACAGTTGGTATATCGCCAAATCTGTCCTCTATTTCTTCTTCAATGTCAAACAAATCCTGCTGGCTGCTAATAGATGCAATCTTTTTGTACATTTCTATCTTCTGGTTTTCATCAGAAATATATGTTTCTGGTATAAAAGCATTAATTTGAAGCTCTATACTGGTATCAACCTGCTTTACCAAGGTTTCTCCTTTTAGCTCCTGCAGTGTTTCCTCCAATAGCTTGATAAACAAGTCATAGCCTATAGCTTCCATATGTCCATGTTGTTCTTTTCCAAGCAAATTGCCCGTACCCCTTATTTCCAAATCTCTCATAGCTATTTTGAAGCCGGAGCCAAATTCAGTGAATTCTTTTATTGCCTGCAGCCTTTTTTCTGCAACCTCGTTTAGAACTTTATCCTTTTGATATGTGAAATAGGCATAGGCCAATCTATTGGAGCGTCCTACTCTTCCTCTTAGCTGATAAAGCTGAGAAAGCCCCATTTTATCTGCATCGCTTATTATTATCGTGTTTACATTTGGAATATCCAGTCCAGCTTCTATAATAGTTGTGCACACCAGCACATCGTATTCTCCATTGTAGAAATCCAACATGGTATCTTCCAGCACCTTTTCATCCATCTGTCCATGTGCGTAGGTAACTCTAGCCTCCGGCACAAGTTCTTTTATATGAGCAGCTGTCTTGGCAA
>MGOS01000119.1:16585-23323 GCA_001797185.1 Clostridiales bacterium GWB2_37_7 | reverse complement strand
CTCATTGTGCTCCATTACATAGGTTTGTACAGGGTATCGCTCCTCAGGAGGCTGTTCAATAACACTGATATCTCTTATACCTATCATTGACATGTGCAGCGTTCTAGGTATAGGCGTAGCAGACAATGTCAGTACATCTACATTTGTCTTAATGCTTTTAATTTTTTCTTTATGGGCAACCCCAAATTTTTGCTCTTCATCAATAATAAGCAGTCCCAAATCCTTGAACTTTACACTATCCTGCAATAGCTTGTGGGTACCAATAATAAGATCCACAGTTCCGTTTTTTACATCCTGTACCGCCTTCTTTAGCTCTGTAGGACTTTTGAAACGGGACAATACATCTATTTTAACTGGAAAACTGCCAAACCTTTGTATACAGGTATTGTAATGCTGTTGTGCCAAAATTGTAGTAGGTGCCAAAATAGCTGCCTGTTTGCTATCCATTACACATTTGAATGCCGCTCTGATAGCAACCTCTGTCTTACCATAGCCTACATCACCACATAGTAAACGATCCATAGCTCGCACATCTTCCATGTCTTTTTTAATTTCTTCTATGCTTCTTAATTGATCCTCTGTTTCCTCATAGGGGAACATATCCTCAAATTCCTTCTGCCATCTTGTGTCTTGCGAAAAGGCAAAACCTATTTTCTGCTGTCTTTCCGCATAGAGCTTTAGTAGGTTTATTGCCAAGGCTTGAATAGATTTTTGAGCTTTGCTTTTTATTTTAGTCCATTCTGCACTGCCTAGCTTATTTAGTTTAGGCAGCTTATCCTCGTTGCCAATATATTTTTGAATCATATCCAACTGATCTGTAGGTATGTAAAGCTTGTCATTGCCGCCGTATTTTATGTTCAGATAATCCCTTGTTAAACCTCCCACATTGAGCTTTTCTATACCTACATATTGACCTATTCCGTGGTTTTCATGTACTACAAAATCTCCAACCTTTAAGTCGGTAAATACCTTAATAAGTCTGCCTTTTTTCTTGGGTCCTTCCTTTTTGGGGGTTGTAAATACTTCTCTATCACTTATTACTGCATATCGTATGGAAGGAAATTCAAAACCGCTGCTTAAGGTTCCAGGCATTACTACAACCTGACCATCCTGTAATTCCATACTCAGACTACTTTTGTAAATTGCCTCTATGCCTTGGTCCAGCAAGCTGAGCACAAGTCTTTTACCTTTCTCCTCCGTACCGGAAAGTATCAGAACCTTGTACTTCTTATTTTTCCAATGCTGTAGCTCATCCATGAGTAAATCAAGTTTTCCGTGAAAGGGGTGCATGGATCTGGATACAAAGCTGATAATGGAATCCGGCTTAAAATCTGACCCACTCTTTAGCAAAGTATTAAAACTTAAACATTTTGAATTTCTAAATTTGACAAGTAATTGGTCATAGCTGAAATATGGATTGTACTGCTCAGGAAGCACCTCATTGACGGATAGTAGCTGCTTGAAATGTTCCTGAAACTCTAATCCTATATTGTCATACCGCTGTCTGACTCTGCTTGGTTCGTCAATAATAATGATAAAGTCCTTAAGATAATCAAGTATGCTGTTGAATTCAAGCTTGAAAAAATTTAGGTATCTCTCTATTCCTTCAAAATAGGCACCTTGATTAAGCTTGACAATATCTTCACTTATTACCTCAGTCAGCTTCTCGGCATCCTTTTTCTTACTCGCAGTATTCAAAGCCTTCATTCTTTTTTCTAAGGCGTGCTCCAATGCCTTTGCCGCCGATTTAAGCTCATAGTCATGCAGCAGCAATTCCCGAGCTGCATTTATTTCTATGCTTTTGATTTTTTCTATAGAACGCTGTGTTATCGCATCAAAGTATCTGACGGAGTCTACTTCATCGCCAAACAACTCAATTCTTACTGGGTTTTCCTCAGTTAAAGGAAAGAAATCAATAATTCCACCTCTTACCGAGAATTGGCCCTTCCCTTCGACCATGTCGACTCGCTCATAGCCCGCCATATTAAAAAGTGTGATTAATTCATCCACATCTACTTCGTCGCCAAGCAAAATCGTTCTTCTTATGTCTTGAAATCTGCCGGCAGGAACCATTTTATGCAGCAGTGCTTCAACAGAAGCACAAACTATCTTTGTACTTCCTGACAGCAGCTCATTTATCGTTAACAGCCTCTGTTGCTTAATCTCACTACTTCTCGCATCTATTTTGCGAAATATTATATCATTGGTGGATAGCAGCAGCCCTGTTGAGGGAGCCAAAAAACCAATATCCTCATATATTTTCCTAGCTGCAATTTCATTGTGAGTAATGATAAGACAGCTTTTTTTTGTACTTGCGCTAATAGCTGCAGCGATTAAGGATTTTTGTGTATCAGATATGCCATAGGCTTCAATGATTCTGTTGTCGCCCTTTATATTTTCAATAAGCAGTTTGTACTCCTGCATGCTTTCTAGGGGCTTTGCAATATTTGAAAAACTCAAGATACCACCTCCTATAAACTAAACTATGCTTTGTTTCTCACTTATTTCAAAACAACATAGAGGTCGGATACTTAATATCCCACCTCAGAAGTATAAGCTTGCCTGCATATTATTTATTATATTTGTTCATTGCGGCGTTTATTCCATACTTCATAATTTCCTCCACAGCTAAGGCTGAATTCTTCACAGCTTCTGCAATTAGCGGTTTTTCTTCTTCATTAAACTTAGTCATCACATAGTCTCCTAAATCCATGTAAGCGGGTTGCTTATCTACACCAATTCTTATCCTAGGGAAGTCTTGGTTATTCAGCAGATAGATGATATTGCGCATTCCATTATGAGTGCCGGAGCTGCCACTTTGTCTAATTCTAACCTTGCCTACTGGCAAATCAATATCATCATAAATAACGACCAAATTTTGAATGGGTACCTTATAGAAATTCACAATTTCCATTACACTCTGACCGCTTAAGTTCATAAAGGTTTGAGGCTTCACCAGAAGGGTTTTTTCCCCACCGATGATTCCTTCACCTATTATGGCCTTATGTTTTATTTTATTCATTATAATATTGTGTTTTTCAGCCAAATAATCTAATGTAATAAAACCGATGTTATGCTTTGTCTGAGCGTACCGATCTCCTGGATTTCCCAACCCTACTACTACATGCATATTTATCTCTCCAATGTTTTTTAATATGAAAAGGAGCTCATACTCCTACTAAATCTATTATGCTTATTTAGATGCCTTTTGTATAACGCATATAGCCGGGAAAAACTTCCCGGCATACTTTAGGCGAGGGATTCTCCTCCCCTGCATCTATTTATAATTATACTCAAATATATCAACTATTAATCAAACAGCTTGCTTAAGGATAATCCTTCATATATTCTCTTTATAGCTTCTGCAAGCAATGAAGCTACTGAAAGCACCTTAATTTTATCTGTCATTTTTTCTTGTGGTATAGGAATTGAATTTGTAACAATCAGTTCCTTTATGGATGGATCTGATATTCTTTCAAAAGCAGGTCCTGACATTACCGCATGAGTGCAAGCTACATAAACATCCTTTGCACCCATATTTTTTAAAGTTTTTGCTGCATTAACAACAGAACCCGCAGTATCTATCATGTCGTCGATTATGATACAGTTTTTGCCATTGATATCACCTATTATATTCATAACCTCTGATACATTTGGCTTCGGTCTTCTTTTATCGATAATAGCTATAGGAGCATCCAGCTTTCCAGCTATGTGCCTTGCTCTTGTAACTCCACCAACATCTGGTGATACAACTACTATATCATCCAGCTTTTTATTCATGAAATAATTGACTATTAAAGGTGCGGCATATAGATGGTCAACAGGTATATCGAAAAAGCCCTGTATTTGAGCTGCATGAAGATCCATCGTTATTACTCTGTCAGCACCAGCAGCTGTTATTAAATTAGCAACCAGCTTTGCTGAAATCGGATCTCTGGATTTTGCTTTTCTATCCTGTCTTGCATAGCCATAAAAAGGTATAACTGCATTTATTCTGCCTGCTGATGCTCTTTTGAGTGCATCAATCATAATTAAAAGCTCCATTAAATTGTCGTTTACAGGTGTGCAGGTGGACTGAATTACAAACACATCCGCACCTCTTATTGATTCATAAATGCTTACGCCGATTTCTCCATTGCTAAAAGTACTTATCTGAGCATCCCCAACAGATATGCCTAGATTAAAGGCAATATCCTTTGCCAATTCCTTGTTAGCATTACAGCAGAGGATTTTAATGCTCTTACCGTGTACATTCATTTAATAGAAACCTCCCAAAAATTATTCTTTCGTTATATGTTATTTAATTTGTCAACCCAACCTTCTTTGTTTTCTTGTCTTACTCTTCCTATTGACAAGCTGCCCTCCGGCACATCCTTTGTGACAGTAGTACCTGCCGCTACATAGCTGTCCTTCTTGACTGTAACAGGCGCTACTAAATTTACATTGCAGCCCACAAAACAATTATCTTCCACTATTGCTTTATGCTTTTTCTTGCCGTCATAATTAACAAATACTACTCCACAGCCAAGGTTTACATTTTTTCCCACTTCAGCATCTCCAACATATGTTAAGTGCGAAGCTTTGGAATTATCACCAAATATAGAGTTCTTCATCTCAACAAAATCGCCTATCTTTGCGTGCTTCCCAATAACATTGCCTGGTCTTAGATATGCAAAGGGACCCACTGTTGTTGCCTCTCCAATTTTGCTGTCTAATATTATAGAATTTTGAGCATTTACACACTTATCCAACAAGCTGTCCTTTATCCTGGTATTTGGACCTATTATACAGTCCTCTTCTATAACAGTCCTACCTTCTAAAATACAGCCTGGCAATATTGTAACATCCCTTGAAATTTTAACTGTTTTGTCTATATAAGTATTTTTTGCATCGATTATTGTAACCCCCGCCAGCATGTGTTCTCTTAAGATTCTACTTCTCATTATTTCAGTAGCTTCTGATAGCTGCAGCCTATTGTTAACACCCATAATCTCTGCCGGGTCATTTGTCTTAAAGGCTGCAATTCCAAAGCCTTCCGCCTTAATAATTTGCAATGCATCCGTAAGGTAATATTCTCCTTGCGCATTGTTGTTGGTAAGCTTTTTCAAAGCCTTCTTTAATTCAACGCCCTTGAAAAAGTACATGCCGGAGTTGATTTCTTTAATTATTTTGATTTCGTGATTTGCATCTTTATCTTCCACTATAGCATCTATCAAGCCCATGTCATCTCTAACTATTCTGCCGTAGCCTGCTGGATTGTCTAAATCTGCGGTAAGCACTGTAACTCCGTAATCTCCAGTCTTATGGAACTGATACATTTCATTTAGCTTATCTGCGGAAACCAAAGGTGTATCTCCATATAAAACCAATATATCGTTATCAATTATATATTCTTCAGCCTGCATCACTGCATGACCTGTCCCCAATTGTTGTTCCTGCATCACAAACTTGACATCTTTTATGGCTTCTCTCACCTGATCTGCACCGTGTCCTATAACCACAACAGGCTCTTGACAGCCTATTTCCTTGGCACTGTTTATAACATGCTCAACCATAGAAAGACCGCAAAGCTTATGCAGAACCTTTGGGAGTTTAGAATACATTCTTTTTCCTTCACCGGCAGCTAGTATTACAGCAGTGATATTGTATACATTATTCATGTTGTCACCCCTATTATATAATTTTTGAAGATTTATGTATATAAAATTGTCAAATTATCTGCAAACCACTTATATTTTAATATATCTATTGTATTAGAGCAAATCAAAATTGAAATTATGTATTATTTTACATTTTTTACGATATTTCGGCTATGCAGACACATCAAACACTTTGCATAAGGAATAACAAAGAATCGTACCATAGATAAATATAAAAAAGTTTAGTAATAAGCAGAAAGCCGCTTATTACTAAACTTAGCTATAGAAATCTTAGACTTATGTCCATGGCAAAAACAGAATGTGTAAGCGCTCCTACCGATATGATATCAACACCTGTCTGTGCTATATGCTTAACGCTTCTTTCACCCTCTAAAGCTACATTGCCCGAGGCTTCCAGCAAGGCTCTACCCTTTACCCTTTGCACAGCTTCCTTCATTAAATCCAAAGACATGTTGTCCAACATTATTATATCTGCACCCGCTTCAATGGCTTCATCCAGCTGCTCCAAGGTTTCTACCTCAACCTCTATTTTGAGCGCATGTGTAAGCTTTGACTTTGCAGCATTAATAGCAGGAGTAATCCCACCTGCTGCCTTTATATGATTGTCCTTTATAAGTACCAAATCCGACAAATTAAATCTATGATTGTAACAACCCCCTGTTTGGACAGCATATTTATCCAGTATTCTAAGTCCCGGCATGGTTTTTCTTGTATCCACTACCCTAGCACCGGTATCTTGAACAGCTTCTGAATAGTTATTGGCTGCCGTTGCTATACCGGACATCCTCTGCAGCAGATTGAGAGCAACCCTTTCACCCTTGAGTATACTCCTGGCATTGCCGCTGATTTGAGCTAAAACGTTCCCTTTTTGTACCTTTTGCCCATCCTTTATCAGTATTTCAAAAACAATGCTGCTATCCAAAAGTTCAAATACTCTTTTACAAACCTCCATACCGCATACAACGCCCTGTTCTTTCGATATGAAAAAACCCTTTATTTTTGCATCAATTGAGATTGTGGAATCCGTCGTGACATCTCCCCAGCCCAAATCCTCTTCCAAAGCATTCCTTATAATTTT
>MGOS01000119.1:16208-16488 GCA_001797185.1 Clostridiales bacterium GWB2_37_7 | reverse complement strand
CTTTTTCTGATTCCAAGCTGCCGTTTTCCAGCTGCTCTATATATTCATTTATTTGATTCAACGCCATGGTCATATCCTTTTCATTCCGTTCAATACCTGCATGATCATTCATCAATATCTTAATTTCATTTCTAATAAGATCCGAATTCACATTATCCTTAAATTGTCTTATGTTTACAAGCTCATGCTTCATTAATAGAACCTTGCTTATTGTTGAATTAATATGTTCGGCGCATCTTCTGCCAAAAACCAAGCCCTCAAGCAAGGAGTTGCTTGCCAG
>MGOS01000119.1:14586-16136 GCA_001797185.1 Clostridiales bacterium GWB2_37_7 | reverse complement strand
ACCGGACAAACAGGTATAGATTGCTTTGTTATATCTATTCCCTTATCCAAGCAGTGTCTATAGATATTAGGGAAGCGTTTTTTGATAAGCTCCGACTCTTTGTGCGTAACATCCAAGTAAACAAAGGGATGATTGGTCTTCTTCATTTCTGCAAATATTGCTCGCGCTACGATATCTCGAGGTGCAACCTCTGCCATTTCATGATACGCAGGCATAAAACGTTCGCCTTCTGCATTTCGCAATATCCCACCCTCACCTCTGACAGCTTCAGAAATTAGGAATTTGTTCTCTTCTTCCTTTTCGCTGTACATTGCAGTGGGATGAAACTGTACAAACTCCATATCAGTAAGTTCAGCTCCTGCGCGATAAGCCATAGCAATGCCATCTCCTGTTATTACTGTTGCATTGGTAGTGTTTTTGTAAACCTGACCTATGCCTCCACTGGCAAAAATGATTGCTTTACTCATTATGTACTTATACTCATTATGCTGCTTTACCAAAAGTCCAGCATATGCTTCATTTACTTTTACTATGTCTATTGCAAAACAGTTTTCCTTTATACTTATATTGCTTCTGCTTCTACATTCTCGTGCTAGAGAATCAACAACTTCTCTTCCTGTAGCATCCCCAAGTGCATGAATGATGCGAAATCTCCTATGACCACCCTCTCGAGTGGTAGTCAAGGTACCATCAGAATTTCTATCAAAATTTGTACCTATATCGCACAGTATTTCCACGTCCTTTGGGGCCTCTTCCACCAATACTGTCACCGCTTCATTGTCACACTGTCCCGCACCTGCTGTGATCGTATCCTGAAAGTGATATTCAGGCAGGTCATCCTGTGTGACGACTACCGCAATACCCCCCTGAGCAAGATAAGAGTTATTCTCCGCTATAGCTTCCTTACTTATTATACAAACCTTTGTCTCTTTATCAAGATTAATAGCGGAGTACAAGCCAGCTACTCCGCTTCCAATAATAACGACATCACAAGTTTCCTTATTTAGTTTATCTAAATCAAAATCAATCAAATATCTAAGAGGCATTCAGTTCTCCCCTCCAAACTTATATCATAAAAAGTAATTTAAACAATTTTAAGCATTTCTTCCATGGATTTCAATGCCTTCAACCTGATATTCTCATCTATATTTATTTCATGCTGCATATTTAACAGCGAAAGGTATACATCTTGGAGTCTCGTTTTCTTCATATTCGCACAAATAAGTCCTGGTGAAAGCAGATAAAAGTTTTTGTCTGGGTTTTCCTTCTTTAGTATATGCATTACACCTTCCTCTGTGCCTATTATGATATCCTTCTGTGGAAGCTCCTTTGCTTGCTTTATTATTTCAGAGGTGCTGCCTAGGAAATCTGCCAATGCCTGCACTGCAGGCTCACATTCCGGATGTACTAAAAGTTTTGCATTTGGGTACAATTCTTTAATCTTCTTTACTTCATCCACTCTTACTCTCTTATGCGTGATACAGAAACCCTTCCATAGTATTAGCTCTTTATCCTTCACTTTCTTGGCTATGTAACTGCCTAAGTTTTGA
>MGOS01000119.1:12726-14538 GCA_001797185.1 Clostridiales bacterium GWB2_37_7 | reverse complement strand
CCTTCACTTCAGCAGAAGAATTTACATAGCATACCACTGCTGCTTCAGGATATTTTGCCTTCATTTCTTTTAATCGGTCTGCAGTGACCATCTCTGCCATAGGACAACCAGCATCCAGAGCAGGAAGAAGTACAGTTTTTTCCGGAGATAAAATCTTAGCACTTTCTGCCATAAAATGCACACCGCAGAATACAATAACCTTGTGATTGGTATTGGCTGCATGTTTACTCAAAGCAAAACTATCACCTACAATATCAGCTATCTCCTGTACCTCCGGAACTTGATAATTATGGGCTAGTATGATTGCATCTCTTTCTTCTTTTAGCCTTATTATTTCGTCAATCAATCGCTTTTGTTCCATTTTTACCCTACCTTTTATTGTTTTAACTTTTATATAAAATGAATCCATCATAATCAAACTATTCATTCTTGAATATATCACTTATTGTATACATTTTCAATAATTTAAGATAAGTCGATTAGTCAAATAATTAACTATTGCTATTTATAATTCCCTTATTTTATTAAGGAATACCCTACTATATATACATTATACCTATAAACATAACAAAAACAAAAACCTGTGCAAATATTTTTATCAAGTAGTTGCTACACCCTATAAAGGCTAGACAGCTTGAACAAAAATTTGCACAGGTAAGTGGTCTTAAATATAACGAGGCAAAAGATGTCCCCCTACTTCTATAAGAGATGGTGGGCATATATCTCCTGCCTCGTTGAAACGCTCGGGTAGGTTTTTTGCAAAAAACGCAAAAAACCTTTCAGTAAAATCTTGTTATAAAACTGGCTTTTTTCTCTATAGAAATCTAAGGTTGTCTATTTCTTATAGTAATTCGGAAAAAGTGGCCAAAAATATGGATAAGGATGTTTTTTATAATATTTCTTATAGTATTTTTCCGGATGTTTGAAGTCATCTGAATCAAATTCAAAGCTGCTGTCATCACTGAATTCATCCCACTCATCAAACCAATTCTTTACCCTCATATTCTCGCCCCTCATCTGCTGCATTTGCATCATAGGTTGAGGCCACATAGGTGCCTTCATCATGTGCTCACCCATCATTGGCATAGGCATTTGATATTTCATTTGACCTCCCAGCATTGGGCATTGCTGAGCCATAGGACAATGCTGCATCATGGGGCACATTTTCTGCATGGGTCCTTGTTTATGCATATACTGCATAGGCATTTCCATGTACTGCTTATCCATTTCTTCCATCTCTGCTTGTTTTTCCTTCTTTTCATGGTCACGCTTCTTGTCTGACATAGATTAACCTCCTTATATTAGTGCTAAGGCAAATATTGCATTTTACTATATTAAATTATATAAAAAGCATATGCCAATTATTACCTTATGCTTAAAATAAGAACCTTCGTGATTTACCTATGTTTATTTATGCACACAAAGCGAGTCCAAATCCGTTAACTATGACTGCACGCCAAAAAATTAGTGAGAATTTATGCATATGCACGCACAAAAAAGGAGCAAAAACATTTTGCTCCTTTAACTGTTTACAACTGAAAACCAATGCTTCCTTCATTAATTTTACGATATAAACTAAACTGATTCAGGTTCACTTTCAATCTTTGCTTTTTCATAGCCTTCTAAGATAGCTGTCTGCAGCCTTTCTCTTGTTGTAGAGTTAATTGGATGTGCGATATCCTTGAACTCTCCGTCAGGCGTCTTTCTGCTTGGCATCGCGATAAATAAACCTTCTTGGCCCTCTATAACCTTTATGTCATGAACAACGAATTCGTTGTCAAAGGTTACTGAAACAACAGCTTTCATCTTGCC
>MGOS01000119.1:4279-12691 GCA_001797185.1 Clostridiales bacterium GWB2_37_7 | reverse complement strand
TTTGTATAATTATTCTCTACTTTATAATATTTTCCTTCTTCATTTGTAAATTTTCTGAAAATTTACTCAGAGTTATTCTAATCAGATTTCACCATAAGCAAACCTACTAGAGAACATAGCATTGAGAAATTCTCTATTTTAATATCTCACTATTTACCAATTAATATGCAAAGTTTAATTATAAAGCTTCAATTATTTTATACCAGGTATAATACTTATTGTTTTACTGGTTTCATCAACATCATTTAATATTAAAAGCGAAACATAGTCATCAATAACCTTGTGATCAGGTTCTGCAGTGCTCATAATTACACCAGTTCCAACTACTTCTGCTTTAAATTCTGACATTAAATCCTTCAGACCTTTAATGGTACTACCAGCTTTCATGAAATCATCTATTAAAATGACCTTTGAGCCTTCCTTAATAGAACGCTTTGACACTGACATGGTTTGAATTTTCTTTGAACCTGATACATAATTTACACTAATTGTTGTGCCCTCGGTTACCCTATTGCCTGTTCTTGCTATAACCAAAGGTATATTCATAGCTCGTGCCGTCATAATTGCAGGTGTAATACCCTTCGTTTCTATTGTAACGATATAATCTGCATTTTTCTCCTTGAAGCAGCTTGCAAATATCCTACCTATTGTAGCTACCTGGTCAGCATTTCCCAAGACATCAGACATATATATAAAGCTTCCTGGGATAATTCTACTTGGGTCCTTTAACTCGGTGCATAGCCTTTTTAGAAATTCTAAGCTTTGCTCCAAGGTAAGTATAGGTTTATATTTCACGCCACCCAAAGCACCCGGGATTGTTTCGATTTCTCCTAAAGCGAGACATTCAATAATCTTTCTCGCAGCGCTAATATCCTCACTAATGGTGGATTTTGCCGCGTTGAGCAGTTCACTGAAGCGGTTAAGAGTGATTACTTGATTTGGATTATCACTTAATATCTTAATTAATGCTACTACTCGTTCATTCTTTTTAAATTTTTCCATTTTCATCGTCCCCCAAAGTGCGAATATTTTTCCTGTTTTCAAAATTAATATTCATATATTTTTCTATATAAAATCTCAAAATCCTGCTTTGATTTAAATTTCTCAAAATTAATATAGTTTATGTGCTATGCTGTTTATATAACTAGATATATTTTTATATAGTAACCTTTTTATGGTTATAATAATATTATGTATAATACAGATTTTCCACTATATATAATAGTAATATCCTATAAATAGTATTTTGGACTTATACAATAATAAATTATTACCATTGACAGTTCCTCATAAAATCTGTAAAATGTAGAGTTGACAAATTATGCAAAAATATTATAATATGATTCCTTTCAATTGGATTCAAATGTTAAAAGTCATAGAATCTACCTATATTAATTGATATATTATAAATCTGATGAATTAAAGGAGTGTACCTAAATGGCTTCTCTAGACAATATAAAGAATATCCATTTTGTGGGCATAGGCGGCATTAGTATGAGCGGCTTGGCAGAAATAATGCTAAATGCAGGTTATAAAGTTACAGGCTCTGATTTAAATAGCAGTAAAATTATAGAGCGCCTAATCAACAAAGGAGCTGCAATATCCATACCTCATGATTCCAAGAATGTAGAAGGAAGTGAGCTGATTGTATATACTGCTGCTGTAAAAAAAGATAATGTTGAGCTAGTTAGAGCAAGTGAACTTTCAATCCCGATTATGGACAGAGCAGAATTCCTAGGTATAATAATGAAGAAACACCAATATGGTATTGCAATATCAGGCTGTCATGGCAAAACCACAACTACCTCAATGGTTTCCTTAATTTTTAAAAATGCCAATTTAGACCCTACAATACTATTAGGCGGAGAGTTGGATGCAATTGATGGAAATGTTTTGGTAGGAAAAAGTGATTACTTCATTACAGAAGCTTGTGAGTATTTTGAGAGCTTTTTGAAGTTTTATCCTTATGTTGGAGCAATTCTAAACGTTGAGGAAGACCATTTAGATTACTTTAAGGATATAGAACACATAATGAGTGCCTTCTATAAATTTACACAGCTAATACCAAAGGAAGGATCCTTGGTGGTTTGTGCAGACAACGAAAACGCTATGAAGGTTGCGACTTCTGCTGAATGCAATTTATTGACATATGGCATTGATAACGATGCAGACTACACTGCATCAAACATTTACTTTGATCAGCTTGGGCATCCAAGATTCGATGTTTATTTTAGGGGCAATAAGCTAGGTATGTTTTCTCTAAATATACCAGGCAAGCACAATATATTGAACTCCTTGGCATCTATAGCCATTGCAATAAATGCAGGTATAGATATAGACATCATTAAAAACAGTCTTTTGGAATTTAGAGGTACTTATAGACGCTTTGATATTCAAGGCACACAGAATAACATTACTGTTATTGATGATTATGCTCATCACCCTACAGAAATAAAGGCTACCTTGGACGCTGCAGTCCAATTTCCCCACAAAAGAGTATGGTGCATATTCCAGCCTCATACCTATAGCAGAACAAGAACACTTTTTAAGGACTTTGCGTTGGCTTTCAATAGAGCAGATAAAGCGATTATTGCAGATATATATAGTGCATCCAGAGAAAAGGACAATGGAGATATCCATTCAACGGATTTAGTTACTGCAATAAATCAAAACAGCAATAATGCAATTTATATTAAGAATTTTGAAGAAATAGCTGATTTAATAGCTAGAGAAGCTGAACCAGGAGATATCGTATTTACAATGGGAGCAGGCGATGTATTTAAGCTTGGTCAAATGATTTTGGATAGGTTAAATAAAGATGCTTGCACGTCCTGTGCATAAATAAAAGAAACTCGGCAAATGCCGAGTTTCTTTTATTTATGCTGAGACCCCTTCAAATCCTTGCCGAAAATAGCAAACAATATCATGCCGGCTAATCCAAATCCAAAGGCAGTCATAAAGTTTACCTGTGGTGAAATATCCCAAAGATACGCACTACTAAAAGCAGCGGCAGATACAACGATATCCCTTACTAAATAATAGGTGCCAAAGGTTCTAGCCTTTGCATCTTCAGGTGCCAAGTCCATAATCAAAGACTTTCTTGTAGGCTCTCCAAATTCCTTTAAGCCTCTGATGATAAATGCCAATACAAAACCCCAAAAGCCCTTGGAATAAAATATAACTAAGGGAAATAAAGTAAAGAAGCCAAAGGTAGCCAGTACAAAGGGCTTTTTGGTATATTTGTCAGCGAAATAAGCCACAGGTATATAGATCAGTAAGGCTGTGATCATTTCTATAGCAGTCAATATGCCAAACTGCCATGGTGTGATTCCATTATATTTCACTACCCAGATAACCACAAAGGCATAAGGTATTTGCTCTGCAAATCTTATCAATATATCAGATGCCAGTAAATTTCTAAGTGAGGGACTGAAATAATACTTAAAATTGAAAGCTGATATGGGTTTGCATTCTTCTTTTTTCTCCTCTTCCATATAAAAATATACGAAAAATAAGGCTGCTATGCCCAACGCAAAGGCTGTTATAAATGCAGCTCTAATACCTACCTGTTCTCCAAACATGTATATTAGTAAACCACCTAAAACGGGTCCCAAAGCCATTGGGATTCTTCTCACCAAAGAGTGTATTGAAACCCCCATCGCTCTCTGATCCTTGCTTATAGCCTTAGATACCATACTCATTATGGCTGGCAGTGATATCGCTGTCCAGGATATAAATAGTATTGATCCTATAAAAACCGCTTGCCATGTTGGTATAAGAATAACTATTGCATAGCCCAAGAGAGAAATGATATTAAATACTATTAAGGCTTTTTTGTAACCCAGCCTATCGGATAGATATCCTCCAGGGAAGGAATACAATGCACTTAAAAGATTGTCTAATGCATTTAATGAGCCAACCGCGTAGATGGACCCACCCAAAGACAGCAAATAAATAGGCAGGAATCGCTCTGCCATCTTCTCACCTAAGCCTATCAGTACAACCATTACAATCATAGAAACCATACTTTTGTTAAATACTGCTCTGATTCTTTCTTTTCCAGACATCATATACCTCCTATAAGACTAACTAAAAAGTGTTTCAAACTCAGTAATTTCTTCGGTCATTTTATCTAACAAAATTTTTAGATTTCTCTTATCTTCTTCATTTAGTTTTTTAAGTAAATTCACAAGAAATAGCCTATCTTCCTCAAAATGCTTCTTAACGACTGCTTCACCAGCAGCAGTTGCAGCAACCAGCACGACTCTCTTGTCATTCTGCTGTCGTTGTCTGACAATCAATTCTTGCTTTTCCAGCTCATCCAGAACGCCAATCAAGGTGGAGGGTGAAATTTCAAGTGCTTTCGAAATTTCAAGGGTCTTCATAGATTTTTCTTCATAAATTTTCTCTAAGGTATGCAGCTGCAAATAAATAAGACCGCTGCTTTTTTGCTGATATTCTTTTTTGAAGTCTATAATTTTAAATAGATTATGAAAAGATTTTTGCATTTAATTCACTCCTAGAATTATTCAACATACGAATATATTAGCATGTTTTTGCTGGTCAAGTCAATATCATAATTTTTAAATTGACATTTAAATATCAATAAACTAATATTATTTCATCAAAAGTTAATTATATAATTATTGTTAATAAAATAATTCATCTAAGGGGTATGCACTTATGCTCTATTCTGGAAACATCTATATTATTCTTTTTTTTATATATGGAATAAGCTTTTTCACAATGGGTGTGATAGCTCTGCAGCAGAATATTCAAAAGGAAACCAACTTTCCTCTGCTCAAGGCTATACACAATTTAGGCTTATTTGGAATTCTACATGCATTTGTTGAGTGGCTTGTAATGTTTGTCATTTCTGACATATTCCCCGAAAAGAAGCTCGTTTTCCTGATGGCTGCTGTAGTTATTAATGCGCTGTCTTTTTCGATCCTGTTATTTTTTGGTATAAGAGTTATTGACTACAAAGGAAAGGGTCATTCACAACTAAAGTGGTTGCCTTGGATAATCTTTATTGTATGGCTGATTTTTTATGAGAATAGCACTATTAGCAATGGAGAAATTTCCTTTAGAATAAACCTTGATTTTGATGCCTTAGGCAGATATTTTATAGGCTTGCCAGCAGCAATTCTCACAGCATCCGCACTTTATCATAATGCTAAGGCCTTGGAGACTATGAAGCTGAAAAGGGCTTCATTAAAATTCAAGCTATTGGCTGCTTCTTTTGTATCCTATGGTATTTTTGCTGGATTGCTGGTAAATGAACGTGATTTCTTTCCAGCTAGTATCCTTAACAAACAAGCATTTCTAGAGCTGTTTGGATTCCCAGTTGAGCTTGGCCGAATGCTGTCAGCAATTTTCATTACGATTCTATTTATAGGCATCATTGATATCTTTCGTTTGGAAAATAATATAATAATGCAGAATCTTATGCAGGAACGTGTAGCTAACCAAGAAAGACGAAGACTTGGACGGGAGCTTCATGATGGAATAATACAAGACCTTTTTGCATCAGGATTGCAGCTTGAAAATCTATTAGAAGAAAATGACGTAGATTTTTTGCATGGAGAGCTCAAACACATAAAAGGTAATTTAAGTAATGGAATACAAAAGGTTCGCGAGTTTATTGAGAAGGTTTCTACCAAGCGGATGGATTTAGATCAGCTTAGGCTGCAATTAGACGAAATACTTAATAATTTTAAAAAAATAAGTAGTTCAAATATTCACTTAGAATATGAAATACCTGATATAACTCTACGTTTTGTATCCTCAGATAAACTAACACAAGTTTACTTTATTATCCAAGAAGCAATAAGCAATTCTGTTAAACATTCAAATGCTGCCGAAATCAAAGTGAAGATTGGCTTTGACTTAAGGTCAATTATTGTTGAAATAAAAGATAATGGAAAAGGCTTCAATAAAAGCACAGTAAGAGGCAATGGAAAATATGGGCTGACCTCAATGCAAGAACGTGCAGCCTCTATTAATGGGTCATTAAATATTAGCAGCGACAACAAAGGTACCATAATAATGTTAGTTGTGCCTTGGGAGGAAGGTTTAAATGAGTAAATCAAAAATAAAGGTTTTATTAGTTGATGATCATTCTGTAGTGAGATATGGAATCAGATCGATAATAGAAAAAAATCCCTTAATCGAGGTTTGTGAGGAAGCAGAGTCTTTGTCAGATATGTATATGAAGGCTGAATCTTTAAAACCCGATGTTGTTTTATTGGATATGAAGCTGCCGGATGGAGATGGTGTTACAGGTTGTATTAAGCTTAAAAGTATATCTGCAGATGTTAAAGTCATCATACTTACAGCTTTTGCAGATGAAAATATAGTATATGAAGCTGTTAAAGCTGGTATAGACGGATATCTGCTTAAAAATATTGAGGGCAAGGTAATAGCAAAGGCTATTATAGATGTCTACCAAGGAATGTCAATAATAGATCCTACTATTTCACATAAGCTAATGAAAATTATTCAAAAAGGTAATGTAATAGAACAGCCCTTGGCTCCGCAAGAGCGAAATATACTAGAGTTGATAAGTCAAGGAAGAACCAATAAGGAAATTGCTGAAGCATTATTTCTATCCGAAAAAACTGTTCGAAATAATGTTAGCAAAATTATGAAAAAAATGAATGTGAATAACAGGACCGAAGCCGCCATGCTTTGGTCAAGACAAAAGTCCCTTAAATGAGGGACTTTTGTCATTCCAAAGGGACATTTGAGAGATATTTTATAATTATTAATTCTGGTATCATTATATAAGAGGAATGGTTAATTAATTAACAAACAAAGAAGGGAGAAATATATGAAGAACTTGAAGCAATTATATATACTTTTATTAGTTGCTGCATTGCTCTTTGCAGTAGGTTGTCAAGCAAACTCAGGTAAGTTCATTAATGGAATTTACAATGGAAGCGGCGAAGGAAAGAATGGACCTATAAAAGTGGAAGTTTCTGTAGAGAATGGGAAACTCAATACAATAAAGATCCTTGAGCATAGTGAAACACCTGGACTATCAGATCCTATACTTGAGAAAATACCACAAGAAATTATTAAAGCTCAATCAACAGAAGTAAGTGTTATTAGTGGTGCAACAGTCACAAGCAATGGTGTTATTCAAGCAGTGCAGGATGCAATTAAGGACGCAAATAAATAAAATTGCTTCCACAAAGGACTAAATTATTAGGAGGTTAATTATGAAGAAAATAGCGATATCAATGCTACTTATCGTAACTTTATTAATAAGTGTTATACTGACAGGTTGCACAAGCACCGGTTCAGTTGATAAAAACGCCGGTTCAGCTACAGGTGAAGGTGACAAGAATTCCACTGACGTTCTAGTTATAGGCGGCGGCGGAGCTGGTTTAGTAGCTTCAATAACTGCTGCTGAAAATGGTGCTAATGTAATATTGGTTGAAAAGATGCCGGCAGTAGGCGGAAACACAATAATTTCTGCGACCGGTATAACAGCATCAGATACCCAATTACAAAAAGATGCTGGTACTCCTTATACAGTAGAAGATCATTTTAAGCAAACTATGGATACCAGTAAAGGTCTTGCAGATGAAAAGCTTGTAAGAGTACTGGTAGAAAACAGTAATGAAGCTTATGACTGGTTAGTATCACTTGGCTTGAAATTTAAGGTTAAAAGTGAAAAAGAACCATTCTGGATAATTCCTGTGGAAGGACACTATGGTTCACAGCTTGTTAAGGCATATCAGGCTGAGCTTGCAAAATACTCAGATAAAGTAGATATAAGGCTAGAAACAAAGGCTACTGAGCTCGTTGTTGAAAATGGTAAGGTAGTAGGCGCAAAGGTTACAGGCAAGGATGGAAAAGAACAGATCATTAAAGCGAATTCAGTTATACTCGCTACGGGTGGATTAAATAATGCTCCTGAGATGATCGCAGAGTTCAATCCGAAGTATGAGGGAATTAATACAGAAATGACCACACCAGGACCTACAGGTGATGGCATAAGAATGGCACAGGCAGTAGGAGCACAGCTAAAGGATATGGAATACTTCCAAATAAGACCTTTATCATTAAATGGTGAATGGTACAAAGAAGTAATCGTTAATAAGGAAGGTACTGGCGGTATCCTTGTTAACAAGGATGCCAAGAGATTCGTTGATGAAACATTAACACCATGGGACTTAGCTGCAGAAATCCTTAAGCAGCAAGATAATATGGCATATGTTATATTTGATACAGATGTTTATAATACTCCTGATGGTAAGAAAATGGTAGACAAAGCTAAAGGAGTTAAAGCTGATACAATCGAAGATTTAGCTACTCAGCTAGGATTAGATCCAGCAACACTTAAAGCAACTGTAGATGAATACAATGCAAAAAACGATCCATTCGGAAGAAAGACTATGGGTA
>MGOS01000119.1:0-4228 GCA_001797185.1 Clostridiales bacterium GWB2_37_7 | reverse complement strand
ACACAATGGGCGGTGTTGCAATAAACGAAAATGCACAAGTACTTGACACAAATGGTAATGTAATCGAAGGCTTATATGCAGCAGGTGAAGTTGTCGGCGGACTTTATGGCGCAGGACGTGTAGCAGGTAACAACACTCTTGATGACATAGTATTCGGCAAAATAGCGGCTAAGCATGCTTTAGGAAAATAATCTCTCCAATAAAAAACTACACAGTTGTTGCAGGCTGTGTAGTTTTTATATTTCTTAAAAAATCCTTTTACTATGGAATCGCTTACTGAGCACAAACTAGATGCAGATTTTTATTTAAGCTTTTATTTTTTTATATTACATTATTTACAAACCATTGGAATTATCTCATCCGCATTATCATTAAAATAATATTTGACAAGTTTAATAATAAGCTCCTTTTTGCCGCTTATCCTTTCTGCTATTAATGAAATTTGAGGATTAAAAACCCTTCCAGAATCTTCACTTAATAGATTTATGAAATAATCAGACCTAAGAGGACAACCTAATTCTCCCAATAACCCTATAATGCTCAGTAAACAAGATAAGTCAATTATTGATATCTTATAGCCTAGAACTGTCATTAAGTAAATTTCTTCTTCCACTATCGGACTATTGGTTTTATATTTTTGGCATTGTTCGACTATATAATTGATTAATTTACCATCTTCTAGTTCTGGTATTGTCTTCTCAAAACTTTTATATATAGTCCTTGCAACATTATCTGCCAACATTAGTTCTACATAATAAGAATCGTTATAATCATAGGCTCCAGATAACTTTTGTTTTATTAAATCAATTCTCTTTTTACTATTTACTTCAGAGTATTTCAACTCTAGATACTCTTTTGATTTGTATATTTGGTTTTCTATTTGCTCAACTGGTGTGCCTTGATATAAGAGACTTATAGTTTTATCCACAATGGCATTAATAGATTTATTATTATTTATAAGTTGTTCAGGTAAATTCAAAATAGAACAGATGAATTGATTATTTTTTACATCAAACAATGATAGGTATTTATTTATCTCTAGCTTTTTATATTCATCCAAAATTTCTGATTTATTAAATATTTCATACTCAGATTCACTCTCAATTTTGTATAAGACAAATTTATCGATAGATCGTATTTGATCTATCAAATTTGGTAAGCTTGTTGTAATTATACCTAGTGCATTATCGATCATAAATTGTAAATCTCTCATATAATATAATGTGTCATCATCTTCAATTATGAATAATGCTATTTCAAATTGATTAACTAGCTTATTAAGAACTGCAAGTATTTCTTTAATGTCCTTATCATCTTGAGTCATAAATGGGTTTAGTAAGTCATACGAACACAACCCTAATCTTATTATATAATAAAATTTATCTGCCTCCACATTTAATACCGACTTAGTTACATCATCGAAAAATATTCTTTCATTTTTATCCATTTGTGTTTCTAAATCAATTTTTTCATTTGTTATTAAACTAACATAATTGATCATATGCAAAGCTCCTCCTAAGCAATACTATCTTTAATTTAACAATAGTCTAATAGAATATCAAGCAAAGAAAGACTCAAGGTATAGATGCGCCTCGAGTCTTTTTATAACTGTTAATAGAAGCTGTGTCCTGTGAGCGGCACATAAAAAAGTGTCGCATGGTAATGCGGTAAATTTGCCGGTCTGTATCCTTGTGGTGTATTAATATGTGCAGGATCTGCTTTTGGTGGACTTCCAGTTGATGCTCCCAATGCAACATTAAACGCATCTACAAAGTTAAAAGGAGAATAAATATTAGCAAATTGATTTGTTTTCATAGTAGTAATTGCAGTAGTGGTAGTTACAGGGCTATTAACCCAAATCCCACCAGGCGGGTTAGGATTTAATGTTGCAAGATAATGTATAGAAGAACTTCTTCGTATTGTTCTTGAAGTGACTATCGAGTTTGTAGCATTATTAGCCCCAGAGCTTGAAAATACTGTTGATACTTTCGCTGATACAGCACCTCTGTTTACATATAGGGACTCTACCAAAGAATCTATTGCCCAATCTGCAACAATAACTACACCTCCTACAATAGCAATAAGCACTATTACTGGCAATGCTTCAGCCAACCCAGCTGCAACAGCTACTTCAGCCAAAAGCAATGCTACTGTAGGTTCAGAAACTGTATATCCCATTTCACTAAATACAGCAACTGCATCTGCATTAGTAAATGAACTTGTGCTTAGCAATTCTGATGTATTTACATTTGACTCTTCAATATTTGGTAGTTCACCATACTCTTTATAGTAAGCCAAATATTCATTAGCTAATTTGTTAACTCTTTCTTCAAAAGCAAGGTATTCATCAGTAGTAACATATTGTACTATTTTTCCTTCAGTATTCATATCGAGCTTTGCTTTTTCACTTAGGTTCTTGTATTCTTTTAGATTCGTAATTGTTTTTTCTATCTCATCATATGTATAATTTTTATATAATAGGTCATTAAGTTTCTCATAGATTACTTTTATATCTTGATCCGAATTCACTTTTTCCATATCAACATATCTAATAGATTCTCTTATTCTTTCAATATCCATAATGTTTTTAGTCTGACTAGATTTAAAATCTGCAGATTCTTGTGCAAAGACTGAACTAAAAGATGTAAATAGCAGACTAACTATTAGCAATAGCGATAAGAATTTTTTCAATCAAAACATCCCCTTTAAAAAATTTTATGATTAAGTTACTCACAGTTATTCTTGATATTTTCATTGATACAAATTTCAATGTTAAAACGTTAGTAAATAAAACTCATTATTTTTTGTAATTTTTTATAGCCCGGACTATAATTATATTTAATTACAAATATTCGTAACTGTCAATCACTTTCGTTTTGCATATATCGACAATTGCTGTGTATATTAATCTGTAATCAGTATGTGCGAATATCAAATTATAATTTGTTCACTTTAAATTACCACTATGCATTATTTAATTCATGTATCTCACCTTTTCTACATAAAAAAGAGAAGACTTAGGCCATCAGCGATCTCCTGAAGAGACACCCCTTTAACATCCCTCAATTACAAACATAATAATCTATCCTCTCAAGCTTTATTTGATATTCTTCAATCTCCTTCTTAGCATTCGTAAGGTTCTCTATAATAAAACCTTCTAAATACTGCATCGATTCAAATCTATGTATACTATCCAATATCCTATCCAGTGACATATGATTATCTCTGTCATTGTATACGATGGTATTTCCTCCTGCAGTAACCATGCCTCCATTATCATCGTGAGTATAAAATGGCTACCAGTTCTACTTAATAGATAATAAAAGGTTTTATACTCAAAGCTTGTAGTTCCTGCTCCGGTGCCTTCTATTATTCTATCTATCCCGAATTCTAATGATGTCAAAGTGTTATTATTATAGCGGCAGCAATAATTTTATCTATTCAATCCATATTAGTCTATATATTATAAAATATAAATAAATTTACACCTGCGAATGTCATTGCCTTTAGTATGAATAATGTTGCAACCATTATAAATAAACCTTCGATTTTCTTTGTTCTTAATAATTTTACACCAATAACCAAGAATGAAAAGAAAACCAATATCCCCTCTATATACATTAATATTATTACGAATCTCTATTCTTTTTCTTATTCAGCAGTGCCGATGTATCCAGATTTTCTGCTTTTGGTTTGACTTCTGTCTTTGGAGCCTCTGCAACTTCCTGCTGTACAGGAGGGTTAATCGGTTCCGGCTTTTTCTCTTCTTTTGGCTTTATAGTATACATTACCGACTTTTTCTTCTTTGGCATATACCTGGCTTTTAACTGTACCAGTTTATCCTCCACTTTGTTTAATGGCAGATTCAGCCTTCTTAGAGCTATGTCCATGAGGAATATTATGATAGCCAGAATCAGCAGAAAAGGTGTAATATCTACAACTCCAAATATATCCTCCATTTTGCCTTTGTACACATCTTCAGGCTTTTCAATATAAACAGCTCCTGTTTCCTTTGCAAGTCTCTCTACATTGTCTTTTTTCTGGTCCAATCTATACTCAGGTGAATATTGAATTGATACTCCGGTGCTGGCAGCACCAACTGTCTCGCCATTTTTCTTCTGCAATACCTTGATGAGATAGGCTCCTTGGCTTTTTATATTGAAGTCTCCAGTATATTGTCCCGGTACTGTAGGATAAAGTGCAATCTCTTGATTGGTCATATCCGGTG
>MGOS01000118.1:26466-50543 GCA_001797185.1 Clostridiales bacterium GWB2_37_7 | reverse complement strand
TTCAACGAGGCAGGGGGATATATGCCCACCTCCTGTTGCTGAAATCGGAACCCGCCACTTATAGAAGTGGGGGGACATATTTTTGCCTCGTTATATTTAAAAAAAGGCAAAAATATAACTAAAACTCTTATTTATATATTTCGCACTAAACATTTTACATTGGTTTCAAATAATATTATAGCAATCGTGATTTACAATTCTTATTTCTGACAATATTAATGATGCAGGTTGAATTGTTGCTTCTTATTTGTTGAAGGTAAAATGAAAAGTGCGAAAAAACTACCAACTGTGGTATAATTATTTATTATGAATTAGTTGAGGTGTCCTATGAATTTTTTTAGATTAAAATCAAACAACGAGGATTTGGGACATACGCTTTTGGAAAATGTATTTATAAACCATTATATGCCTCAAGCTCCAGGCAGCTATGTCAAAGTGTATATATTGGGACTTAAATATGCCCAAAATCACAGTGAGACCTCCTTATCCAACGAAATTATCGCCAAAACCCTTGACATTTCCGTTGAGGAAACTGAGGAGGCATGGAAATATTGGGAGGATCAGCACATTATTAGACTTGTGCCTTATTCACAAGGCAGTGCAGATGTTACAATAGAGTTTCTTACTGTAAAAGAGCTTATGCTGAATATAAAAGACAAGAAACCCAAAATAGACAAGTACAGTCCTGACAGAATTATCGCAGCTCGTCAAAACTTCAGGATAAAAGATATGTTTGAATATATAAAGAAAATATATGGCCGGGAGCCTGCACCTAATGAAATGTTTACATATTTGGATTGGGTAGATGATTATGGCATGCCTCCTGAGTTGGTAATTCTTCTTATTGATGATTGCTGCACCCGTGGCAAAAAAGACTTGCCTTATCTTAAACAGGTTGCAAAAAACTGGTTTGATGCTGGAGTCAATACCTTGGAAAAAGCAAATGAATATAACGAGCGACATAAAGAGAAGTGGCAGAAATACGGAAAGGTGCTTAGTTTCTTTAGGTTGGGAGTACTCAGTCAAGTGCAGGAACAGCTGCTCTACAAATGGTTCTATGAATTCAACTACTCGGAGGAAATTGTACTTAGAGCCTGCAGCTTCACTGCCAACACCATGAAGCCTTCATTCTCCTATCTTGATAAGATACTTACTGAGTGGAATAACAAGGGCTTAAAGACAATACAAGAAGTAGAAGCGTACATAGCCAAATCCGATAATACTTCCCCTACAAAATCTCGAACCAACAGTAAGAACCCAAAATCCTCCTTTAGTAATTTTGCAAACCGGACCTACGATGCCAATGCCTTGGAGGATATGCTGCTAAAGAAGAGTAGAGGTGAGCTGATTGAATAATACAAAAGACATTATGAAGGAATATGATGCCCTTCGAGATAAGCATAGGAAAGAGTTGGAGCTTAGAAAGTCTGCCGTTTATATTAAAATTCCCCGGTTACTCGAAATAGAAGAAGCCCTTGTTAAGCTTAGTATAGACATAACAAAGGCTATTTTAAGTAATCGCGGTAATCAGCAAGAGCTATTGGACATTCTTCATAAAAAGCAAATGGATTTAAAAATGGAGCGTGTAGAGGTTCTCTCGGAGAATAGATATCCCAGAGACTATCTGGATATGAGATTTCAGTGTAAAAACTGCAAGGATACAGGCTATATTGACAGCAGGAAATGCGCTTGTCTGGCTCAAAGAGAGATTGAACAGCTATACAAACAATCAAACATGACCAGCAACTTCAAGAAAGAAAACTTTGATATGTTCAGGTTTGACTTATATTCAAATAAAGCAGAGGAAGGCGAGGTCTCTGCTCAGGAGAACATGAAAAATATCTATAGGTCATGTATTAACTACGTAAAAAATTTCGATACACATACTATGAATTTGTTTTTTATCGGCAAACCTGGTTTAGGCAAAACGTTTTTATGTAACTCCATCGCAAAGGAGCTTTTAGATGCAGGAAGAAGCGTTATATATCAGAGCTCTCCTGATCTTATAGATACTATAAGAAAATATACGTTTAACTTTGATAAGGTGGATGAAAATGCCCCTTATCTGGAGAGTCTTTATAACTGTGACTTGCTAATTATTGATGACCTTGGCACTGAACTTTCCACGCAGTTTTCCAATTTAGCAATTTACAATATATTAAATAGAAGACTTCTAAATAATAAAAAAATGATAATCTCTACAAATCTTAACACTGACGAACTAATGAACATGTTCGACGAGAGAATTTACTCTCGAATCTTAGGCAACTTTAGCATGTATAAGTTCTACGGAAGTGATATCAGACTCAAGATGAGGACTATGTAAGCTATGACCAAGCAGTGAAAGTATATCACTGCTTTTTTGATTGCATAAAAAAACTGCAGTTGCTTTAACAACTACAGTATGTGTTAGAATTAATGGAGCTGGTGATGGGACTCGAACCCGCGACCTGCTGATTACAAGTCAGCTGCTCTACCAATTGAGCTACACCAGCATAACTAATAATTTACATTTTAAAATTTAATGGCGACCCGGAAGGGGCTCGAACCCTCGACCTCCAGCGTGACAGGCTGGCATTCTAACCAACTGAACTACCGGGCCATTTTTAATTAGCGACTAACCGCTTTTATATTATATAATACTACGCAGGTTATGTCAAGTAGTAAATGGTGGGAACAACAGGGATCGAACCTGTGACCCCCTGCTTGTAAGGCAGGTGCTCTCCCAGCTGAGCTATGCTCCCGTAAATGGTGACCCATAGGGGGTTCGAACCCCTGTAGCCGCCGTGAAAGGGCGGTGTCTTAACCGCTTGACCAATGGGCCATTTTAGTGGTGGTTATGCGTGCTTTATCGCTCACATTTATCAATTATACTTTGCAAACCACCACTTGTCAACATATTATATAAAACTTTTTAATGTAAATGTTTGGTATTAGTATTCTTCTATAACGATTGTCTGATCTCTTCTTGGTCCAACTGATACCAAAGATACCTTAGCACCGCATAGTTCTTCTATTCTTTCAATATATCTCAATACATTGGTTGGCAGCTTATTGTACTCTGTAATGCCGCTGATGTCCTCCCAGCCTGGGAATTCTTCATAAATAGGCTCACACAAAGCCAAATCAGCTATGCTTGCAGGGAAGTCCTTTATAATTTCACCATTTAACTTGTAGCCTACGCAAAGCTTCACAATTGGCATATCTGCCAAAGTATCAAGCTTTGTAAGCGCGATGCCTGTAAGTCCATTTATTCTAACTGCATATCGAACGATCACACTATCAAACCAGCCGCAACGCCTTGGTCTGCCTGTCACTGTGCCAAATTCAAAACCTTTTTGTCTGATGTGCTCCCCTATTTCATCATTAAGCTCTGTGGGGAAAGGACCTTTGCCTACTCTTGTAGTATATGCCTTAACAACTCCAACAACCTTGCCTATCATAGAAGGACCTATACCAACGCCTGAGCATACTCCTCCAGAAGTTGGATGTGAAGAAGTTACATAAGGATAGGTTCCAAAATCCAAGTCCAGCAAAGTACCCTGAGCGCCCTCAAACAGCACTTTCTTGTCTGCCTTAACCGCTTCATATACAAGCACTGAAGCATCTGCCACATAAGGTCTTATTTGCTCTGCATAGTTCAAATAAGTATTAAGTATTTCATCATAGGAATAGCCTTCAAAACCAAAGAAGTCCTTTAGATATTTGTTCTTAACCTCTATGTTAGCTTTTAACTTTTCAGCAAATATGTCTTTTTTCATTAAGTCGCATATTCTAATTCCTATTCTTTCGGTCTTATCCATGTAAGTAGGACCTATGCCTTTTTTGGTAGTGCCTATATCATTGCTGCCTCTTTGAATCTCAGTCAGCTCATCAATTTTTTTGTGATATGGAAATATCAAGTGTGTTCTATCGCTTATCTTTAAATTGGCTGTTGATATTCCTCTTTCTTGAAGCATCCTTATTTCATTTAAGAAAGCTTCTGGATCCAATACTACGCCATTGCCTATTATGCACAGCGTATTATCATGTATAATACCTGAAGGTATTAAATTCAACTTATATTTTTCGTTGCCTACCTCTACAGTGTGTCCGGCATTATTGCCGCCCTGATATCTTACAACCACATCTGCCTTTGATGCCATATAATCCGTTATTTTACCTTTTCCCTCATCGCCCCATTGAGCTCCTACTATTACTAAAGATGACATAGAGAACACCTCTTTCCTTTATTTCTTTTTTGAAACGATATCTCTCGCAACAACGATTCCGGTTACAGAGGCTTGCATTAGTCCTCTTGTTATGCCGGCTCCATCGCCTATAGCATATAGATTGCTTATTTTTGTTTCAAACTGATCAGTTACTTGTATCTTACTTGAATAGAATTTACATTCAACCCCATATAACAACGTGTTTTTTGAATACAAGCCGGGAGCAATTTTATCAAATGCCCTCAAGGCCTCAACAATAGATGTTAAATATCTGTTTGGCAGTACAAAGCTCAAATCTCCGGGTACAGCACCTTTCAAGGTAGGTATTGTTGTAGA
Organism: Clostridiales bacterium GWB2_37_7; assembly: GCA_001797185.1. GTDB lineage: Bacteria > Bacillota > Clostridia > Lutisporales > Lutisporaceae > GWB2-37-7. Next base: position 45,996 of record MGOS01000118.1, on the reverse strand, counting down.
CTTCTTTAATCTATCCTTATCTGTTCTTCTACCCTGCAAAAGATCTCCCAGTCTTTGAACCATTATGCCTCCGCCCGTCAACATGTTCGCCAATCTTCCTATATACTTACCATACTCTATTGGTTCATTGAAGGGTTCTGTAAATTTGGTTGAAACCAGCATTGCAAAATTCGTATTTTCTGTCTTGCGTTCATCCCCTGCATAGCTATGACCGTTTACCATAGTGATTCCACCTTCATAGCCTTCCTGTGAAACAACACCTCCAGGATTCATACAAAAGGTTCTTACCTTGTTGTCAAAGGTATCCGAGTAGTAAACCAGCTTTGCTTCATAGAGCTCCTTGGTCAAATGGTCCATGATGCTATTTGGAACCTCAACCCTTACGCCAATATCAACAGCATTGTTGGTATTCGGTATATTAAGCTTCTTTGCTTGCTCCGATAGCCACTCTGCGCCACCTCTGCCTGGTGCAGCCACTACATAGTCTGCACTAACCTTAAAGGCTTTTTTGTTCTTTATTAAATTAACTCCTACCGCTTTGTTGTCTTCTACTATTATTTCAGACGCAGTAGTGAGTTCCCAAAATTCTGTTTTTGTTTTTTCTATCAGCTGCTTATACATGCCCTCCAGCACATAGAATGCCTTCTCTGTACCCAGATGTCTTACCGGACATGGTATTAATCTAATATTGTGTTTAGAGGCTTCATATTTAATATCATCAACAACCTTATTGTTCAGGCCGTGCACTTCTTTTTGTGCTCCAAAGCCTAAATACATAGAGTCGGCATAATTTATAAGGTTCTGAGCTTCATCCTCACTCATATAGTCTGTTATATTTCCACCTACTTCAGAACTCAAGGACAACTTTCCATCGCTAAATGCACCCGCTCCCGCCCATCCAAAAGTAATGCCGCAAGGCTCGCAGCCTATGCATCTTTGTAAGGTTCTGGCTGGACAAGTTCTGCTCGTTATAGACTTTCCTTTATCCACGATGAGAATCTCAATATTTTCATTTTGTTTTGTAAGCTCCAGTGCTGTAAAGATTCCTGCCGGACCTGCTCCAATAATTATTACATCATAGTGGCTTTTACTTGGCGTCGTCATCTAAATCACCCTGCTTTTTCTATACTAGGGCATTTAACCCCTCACTAATCTTATCAGAATACATTTTATTAGTCAATAAAACATCGAATTATTTCAATTTCTTATTGTTTATAATTCGAATTGAATCGAATTATAAACCTACATATCGTTTTATGTTTCACATTCCAATTCCTATATAAATCACACTAAAGCTTTAACATTGGTTAATATGTACCTTGTGCGATTTATAAAAAAGCTTCTATAGAAAGAGTTTTAGATTAAGGAAGCCTTTTAGGCCGAAACATTTGTTTAAGGAAAATTCTGATGTTCCTATGCATTATAAACAGCAGATATCATTCCGTGCTATTTTAATGAATGCGCATTGTTCAGCACGAAATGTATAATATTTATATTATATGTAGTTTAAAGATTGCTAAACTTCAATAGTTAAACTCTTTTAAGTGATTACATAAACAAAATCCACATTATCCACATTATCCACAGAGATATGCACATATGTTCGTAAACTAGGTTCAAAATTAAGATTTTCAATGTGTCGAATTATGTTTATCAACAGTATGTTTGTAGTTATGTACACTTATATACAATTTCTATACACATTTCATTAAGTTATCCACAGAACAAGCATTTGATATTTTTAAAATTTATCTAAATTTTCATTTTATTTGTAAAGAGTACTTTACATTCCTCAGATCTAGTACTATTCTTAATGTACAGCAAGTTTTACATTTCATCAATAATACTATTAGTTATGTTAATGAACAAATAAAATTGGAGACTAAAAAAATGAGAAATAAAATAAAAGACTGAGAGATAGACACCATATGACGCAGCAACAGCTGGCAGACCTTGTAAATGCGTCACGTCAAACTATCATTTCACTTGAGAACGGCAGGTATAATCCTTCCATTGTTTTAGCCCATAGAATTGCACAGGTTTTCCACAAGCAGATTGAGGACGTATTTATTTTTGAAGAGTCGCCAAAGTAAGTCTGCCGGTGTGATCAACAATTTTATTCTTATGGAGCAAAGAATAGTTATACTATATTGCTAAAAATGCACCAAACACTTTGCATAAGGAATAACTTGCTGTAGTAAGGCTTCCTCCTTCCAAGAGAAATACTTCCGAAGAAGCTTGCTTTGTCGAACTCCAAAGCTGCGGCCCTCAAAGCATGCCTTCTGATGCTGTTGAAGCTTTGCGGAACAAATTCATTCCTTATAGCAAAAAATTGCTGCACTATATTATTTACTTACTAGAAAATATTCTTCACTGCATAAAGAATGACATAGGATATTTGATTTTCATTATAAGTGCATAGTTTAGCAAATTAAAAAAGGAGGACTTGCGTCCTCCTTTGCTATGCATAGTTTTTTTCTTTGTTTGCAAACTTTGTAAACTGTCCCAGCCATACCAGCTCTACAGTCCCTGTAGGACCATTTCTTTGCTTCGCTATGATTACTTCCCCGATGTTCTTTTTCTCTGTTTCAGGATGATAGTATTCATCACGATACAGAAACATGATAACGTCAGCGTCCTGCTCTATGGCTCCTGACTCTCTCAGGTCAGACATGATGGGATGGTGGTCTGCTCTCATTTCAGGAGCACGGGATAACTGCGCACAGGATACTACAGGCACGCCCAATTCCTTTGCCAAGCCCTTGAGAGATCTGGATATTTCAGAAATTTCCTGCTGTCTGCTGTCATATTTGCCATTTCCGGTCATTAGCTGTAAATAGTCAATCAGTATCAAGCCTAAGTTATGCTCTATTTTTAACTTTCTGCATTTTGCTCTCATTTCCGTTATAGAAATAGCAGGCGTATCATCAACAAAAATTGGCGCTTCTGACAAAGGACCCATCGCCCTGGCTAGCTTAATCCATTCGTCCTCAGTTATATCTCCTGTTCTCAATCGTTGTGAGTCTATCAGGGCTTCAGCACATAGAATCCTCTGAGTAAGCTGCTCTTTGGACATTTCTAAACTAAATATGGCTGTGGCTACCTTGTCTCTTATACCTGCCTGCTGCACCATATTTAATATAAAGGAAGTCTTCCCCATAGAAGGTCTCGCTGCTACCAAGACCAAGTCAGCCTTTTGCAAGCCAGAAAGCATTTCATCTAAATCGTTGAAGCCTGTAGAAATACCGGTAATCTTACCTTTATTGAGATACAGCTCTTCTATTTTATCAAAATTTGAATTTAGTATCTTTTTAATGTGAACAAAGCCCTGAGTGGACCTGTTCAACGAGATGTCAAATATGCTCTTCTCAGCCATATCTATTACATTGCTTACTTCTTCTGTAGCTTCATAGCTTTTGCCCATTATTTCATTCGAAGCCTTGATTAGCTTCCTAAGCAAAGCTTTTTCTTCTATGATCTTTGCGTAATAGCTTACATTGTGAGTACTAGGAACAATACCCATAAGATTCGTTATATAGGTTATACCTCCCACTGCATCTAAGGTATTTCTCACCTTTAGCTTCTCTGGCAAAGTAATCAAGTCCACAGGTTGTCCCTTATCAAATAGTTCAACTATAGCCTCAAAGATCTCCTTATGAGCTTCTCTGTAGAAATCTTCTCCCGATATAAATTCTGTTGCTGTTGTAACAGCCTCCTTATCCAAAAGCATAGCTCCCAAAACTGACTGCTCTGCCTCCAAACTGTTAGGAGGTATTTTTTGCAAGCCTTCTATCATTTCCTCACTCCCCGCGACTACTGTTTTATCTATTCAAATATAAAATCTATTACCTCTTGAATATTGCCTGCAGTGATTATGTTTATACCATCTATCCCGATGACATCTTCTCTGTTTTCCGCTGGTATGATGGCATGCTTGAAACCATGGCGCTTTGCTGCAAGAACTTTTTCCCTCACGCCTCCAACAGCCTTGATGTTTCCTCTTATGGATATTTCTCCTGTTATACAGGTATCCATTCTAGCAGGCATATTCATTAAAGCCGAGTAGATCAAGCAGGTGATAGCAGTTCCCGCTGAGGGTCCATCCACCTTCCCGCCGCCAACACAGTTAACATGAATATCATAATGATCTATATTTCTATTGGTAAGCTTCCTAATTACTGAAAGTGCATTAAACAAGGAGTCCTTGGTCATGCTTCCTGCTGTTTCATTAAAACGCACCTTACCTCTTTCATCATCTCTATCAAAGCAAACTGCCTCCAACTCAAGAACACTGCCAAGAAAACCATTAACTCCCAACCCGTTGATTTTGCCAATTTCAGCCTCCTGGCTGCTTTTGTTTTTGTTTACTGATACCAGTCTGCTTTTAGATATTACTTCTCTAATTGTATCTGATTCTATTTCTATTCCGGTACTTGTCCTATATTTGCTTACAGCATTGCTGTAGCAATCGGACAAGATATTCACCGCTTTTCTGGCTTCATAAGTATAACTGCTGATATATGCCGCATTTTCTGCAGTTATTTTAACATTGAGCTTTTCTGCACTATTTTGTATAATTTGCGTAATATTTTCACTGTCTAATGGGTTAAAATAGATCTCTGCACACCTGGAACGCAAGGCAGGATTAATTTCCTCCGGGGACCTTGTCGTTGCTCCTATAAGGACAAAATCTGCTGGTGCCCCCTCTTCAAAAAGCTTCTTTATATACAAAGGAACATTGTCATTGTTTACATCATAATAAGATGAATCAAAGTTTACCTTCTTATCCTCCAATACCTTGAGCAGTTTATTCTGAAACATTACATCCAACTCACCTATTTCATCAATAAAAAGTACTCCGCCATGAGCTTCAGTAACAAGTCCCAGCTTGGGCTCTGGAACACCGAGCTCTGCAAGCTCTTTCTTTGCACCTTGGTAAATAGGGTCATGCACCGATCCCAAAAGTGGATTTACCGATTCTCGCGGGTCCCATCTCAAAGTCGTTGCATCTACCTCTACAAACTTGGCATTCTCCAAAAATGGAGTAAACGCCTCGGTCTTAGCTATATTTAATGCTATTCTGGCTGCCGTAGTTTTCCCTACTCCCGGTGGACCATATAGTATAACATGCTGAGGAAAGGGCGAAGCAATCTTTGATATCAAAGAACCTACCGCATCCTGCTGCCCTATGATTTCATCTTGTATCTTGGGTCTCATCACATCAAGTATAGCTTTTGACAGCTTAATATATTTCATTTTCTCCAGCTCTGCAAATTTTTTAAGAGTGGTTGCATTTTCTATGCCTGTATGCTTTTTGATTACCTGAAGCTTCAATTCCTCCAGATATTCCTTTTCTCTTTTTTGCATTAGCTCAATTACTTCTTTTTTAATACCTTCTTCTATATATTTTCTGGCTGCTGTTTCTGAAAGCTTTTCTCTCATTTTCTCCACTAGCTTATCCATCTGATTTTCTTCAGGCTGGTTGAAGCTGTTCTTGCCAAATATTATATTATGAAGCTCTTGAATCTTTTGCCTTTCATCTACTATGCTGTCTAATCTTTTTGTTTTTTCTGTCGGGTAAAGCTTTTTAGTATAATCAATTAATACGTCAACTGCTAGATTGCTGCTATGAATAGAGCTGCGATCCTGACCCACGATTTTACCCCTTCCTATATATGGTTTTGTGCGTTAATAAAACCCATATTCATTGAACACAAAACATCCTCTCAATTATTCAGCTGATATGATAATCTTTACTTTTGCTGAAATCTCAGGATACACCTTTATTTCTGCTTGGTATATTCCTACTGTTTTAATTGCATCGTTTAGCACGATTTTCTTTTTATCTATTTCGATTTTGTGCTTTGATTTTATTATTTCTGCTATGTCTTTGTTTGTAATTGAGCCAAAAAGCTTGCCGTTGTCACCGGTTTTGCTCTTTATATTAATTTCTATTTTGCTTAATTTATCGGCAAGATCTTTGGCCGCCTGTACTTCCATATTCTTCTTATTGGCTTCTGAGCTCTTTTTATCCGCAATTGTCTTTAATGCACCTTCTGAAGCTTCTACAGCTGCCTTCCTTGGAAACAGGAAATTTCTTGCATACCCGTCGCTTACATTTACGATTGCATCTTTTTTGCCTAAATCTTTAACATCTTGTAATAAAATTACTTTCATTTATTTTTCACCTTCCCTTAAATATTCCTCAATTGCTGCTTTTACTTTGTTTATGCTCTCTTCTATGGATATCCCGGGCAGCTGTGCTCCGGCTACAGTTAAATGCCCTCCGCCTCCCAGCTTTTCCAGAACAATTTGTACGTTTATATCTCCTAATGACCTGCCGCTGATAAATACATCCCCGTTCACCTGAGACAGTACAAAGGATGCATTTATGCCCTTTATATTCAGCAGCTCATCTGCAGCCTGCGCTGCAACCAAAGCAGGATACTTTGCATGATGAGGTATTGTTGATATCGCGATATTGCCTTTGAACATTGTTGCACTCTTTACTACATCAGCACGAGTCAGGAATGTTTCCATATCATCCTGGAACAGCTGTCTGGTTAAGGTTGTATCTGCTCCTACCCTGCGCAGGAAGGAAGCCGCTTCAAAGGTCCTTACCCCAGTCTGGAAGGAGAAGTTCTTGGTATCTATAAAGATACCTGCCAATAAGGCTTCTGCCTCTATCTGCTTTATTTTTGATTTTTCAAACATGTATTGAAGTATCTCCGTTACCAGCTCACTGGTTGAGGAGGCATATGGCTCTATATATGTTATTACAGCATTATCTATAAATTCTGTGCCTCTTCTGTGATGATCTATTACTACGATTTTTTCTGTTTTCTCCAGCAGCTGCTTGCATTCAGTAAAGCCCGGTCTATGTACATCTACCACAACCAACAGCGTGTTTCTCGTACAATTCTGTATTGCCTCTTGAGATCCTACGAAGGCGTTTTTGTATTCTTCATCCTCCTCCAGCACATTCCAGAGATTTGCTATGGCTGCATTGACCTTATTCAAAACAATATTTGCATCCTTATTCAAATTCCTACAGCATCTATATATTCCCAGGGCAGAACCTAAACAGTCCAAATCCGGCATTTCATGGCCTAGTATGATTACATTGTCCGACTGTTCAATAAGCTGTTTTAAAGCGTAGGCAATTACTCTTGCCTTTACTCTGGTACGCTTTTCTACTGCTTTTGTCTTGCCTCCGTAGAAGGACAGCTTATCGTTATTCTTGACAACCGCTTGATCTCCGCCACGCCCCAAGGCTATATCCATGGCACTGTGGCTGAATTTTTGCAACTCGGCTATGGTTTTACCATTTACACCTACTCCAATGCTTATAGTGATAGGTATTCTATTTCCTGAGCTTATTTCTCTTATGGAGTCCAATATATCAAAACGTTTCTCTTCCATTTCAGTCAACTGCCTATGAGTAAAATGCAGTATATATTCACCATTGGAATACTTCTGTATAGAGCTATTGTTGGAAGAGGACCACGCCTTGATTCTCCTGTCGATCTCGGCAATAACTGCAGGCTTTGCCAGCTCATCAATATCCTTCAGAACCTCTTCATAATTATCGATTTGAAGTAGTGCAATTATTGTTCTTTCATCGTGGTATCTATTTTTTATTTCTATATAGTCCGTTTTATCAATAAGATACATGATTATGATATTTCTTTCAGTGCTGCTTTCCTTTAAATTAATCAAATTGCAATACACATCATAATATCTATCTTTAATGCTGATGTATTTGAATTCCTCTATACCATTTTTTAATACTCTTCCTAGGTCAACGCCATTCAGATAGCTTGAAAGCCTCTTGTCTAGTATGTATTCACCCTGAAATAAATTTGAAAAAGTCATGTTATACCAATTTATAAAGCCTTCCTCATCCACTATAACAAGAGGAAAGGGAATATTGAGTATGGCATTTTTAGTTGCAATATCAACACTTTCCGAAAGGTTTTCTATATAATGCCGTAGTTCTTCTTTATTGCGTGTTGCCGTTCTCATGTTGTGTATAACGAGGTATAGAAGTACCAATATACCGGCCAAGCCCAATCTATAATCATATAGCCCCATTATTAAAACTGAAACCGCAATAATCCAAAGATATAGATTGGTATCTTTGGCAAAGGCTCCGGAGAATTTTCTTAGCTTCATCTCACACCTCCATGGATGTTTCTATCAAGTCGTCTTATATCAGCGGCTATTTCAAACATTCCTATATACGGTAGTATTCCTAACATAATGAATAATAAGAAAACAAGCATTATGCCCTGTACAGGTGCAGGTATTTCATATCTTTCTCCAAGCTTTTCAATAAAATACTTCGTTACCGATAATCCGAGTATTACATAAACCAACATTAGAACCAACCATATGTTTGTGAGCAGGTCGCTTGCAGCCTGTGCATTTACGTACATCAGCAATAAAGTAATAAACGTAATACCGATTAAAATAGTTCTATTAACTTTATCTAGACGCCACTGAGAAAATCTATTAATATCCTCAATTTTATAACCCATTCTATTTAATATGAGCTTAACAGCTTTGAAATTTATATAGCTTCCTGTTATGCCTGCAAATAGAAATCCAATAGGCATTAATTTCGTAGCTTGCTTTAATAAAGCGCTCATTTGTTCCATGACTTGTTTTACTTCAGTTTCACCTAAGCCAAATTTTTTGTACATTTCTGCAGCCTGAGCAGCTTGATTGTAAATTTGACTATAGTAATCGTTTGTGACAGCATTTAGATTTCCAACTATCTCAAAAATACTTATCCCCAGAATAAGCTCTAATCCTAAAATAAATTCCAATACTGCAGTGACTGCTAACATTAGACTGCATACAGTCAAAGTCTTATAGGGACTGTATCGTTTTCTCAACATATAGCCCATTACTGCTCCCGGTATCGCATAGGTAACAAAGAGTATTATTCCAACTATAGGGGTAACGATTATAGATATCAGTATAGCAGCAATAAAAGCTGCAACAATGCTCACCCTAAATCCATTCCTATAACCAACAATTATAATTGGGACAGGCCAAAACATTGTAATAATTCCAACAATGGGCACATTATAAAAAACCCCTAATATGGCAGTTAAAGCAGCTAATATAGCGCCCTCGGTGATCGAGCGGGCATTTATTCTTTTCATAGACACCCCTACTTTCTGAGCTTAGACATATACTCAGACAAGTCAGAAAGGTCTCCATACCACTTCTCTGTTTCGTGGTCTTCTATCATACCTATTCTTATCTTTTCCATTATTTTCGAATCGATTACAGCTGCTGCTATTCCTAATCTCTTTCCTAGCAGATATGTAACTAAAATCAGGTTTGCCAGTATATCAACAAGAACCTCTTGCCCTACCTTGGTGCCCTTGATCAGATTCTGATAAAGCGCTGCTACCGCTGTAAGCAGCTCACTTTTTAAAAACTCAATTACCCTAATGTTCTTTGTAATGTCGGTATCTTGATTAAACAAAATATCCACCCCCGAATTTTTCTTGTAACCTATATATATTCTTTTTAATTTGACCAACTCCTGCCTTAACCTTTAGTAATTCAAAGCAGGTTGACCTAGTTTAAATTTTATCATACATCTGGATATCAGGCAACTCATGGCTTTGTGGCTGTTTATGCAAATAATTCTAATATAGGTTGCCTTTTCTTAATCTATATTAGAATTATTTGCATAAAAACAAAAACCCGATGTAAATACATCGGGTTTTAAGCTCACAATTAATCAGTTGTGAATGGTAAGAAAGCTATGTTTCTTGCTCTCTTTATCGCTACTGTAATCTGTCTTTGATGCTTAGCGCAGTTACCGGAAATTCTTCTTGGAATGATCTTTCCTCTTTCGCTAACATATCTTCTTATTTTGTTCACATCCTTGTAATCGATGTGCTCAACTTTATCTATGCAGAAATTACAAACACGTTTCTTAGGCTTTCTCATTTTACCGCCGCCGAAACCGCCGCTTCTTTCTCTACCGCCTCTATCTTCTCTTGGCATTTATTTCCCTCCTATCATCCTAAAATGGAAGATCGTCTTCTTCCTCGGCAGGATAGAAATCTCCTGATTCCTTTGTTACACCACTGCCGGAGCCTTTATTTACATCATTACCTTTATCTAAGAAATGAACTTCATCTGCTATAACTTCTGTTGTAAAATGTCTCTTGCCTTCCTGATCATCCCAACTTCTTGTTTGGATTCTACCAGATATAGCAACAAGTCTTCCTTTTCCGATGTATTTACCGCAGTTTTCTGCAGGCTTGCCAAATACAACTATAGGTATAAAGTCAGCATCGGGCTGGCCCTCTTGTTTAAACATTCTGTTTACTGCAACAGTAAACTTTGCAACAGCTGTTTGATTGTTAGCTGTGTATCTAACTTCGGGGTCCTTTGTTAATCTGCCTACCAAGGCAACCTTGTTCATACTAAAGCACCACCTTTTAAAATTAGTCTAGCTTTATCGTCATGTTTCTTAAAATGTCTTCTGAAATACCAAATACTCTGTCCAATTCCTTTGGAACTGTTGTTTCTGCTTTATATTTCATATATACATAGTAGCCCTCACCGATATCATCGATTAAGTAAGCAAGTTTTCTCTTGCCCCACTCATCGATAGTCTCGATTTCGCCATTGGCTTCTATTATACCCTTGAATTTTTCAACAAGAGCCTTTATTTCTTCTTCAGCAACTGTAGGCCTAATAATGTATATCGTTTCATATCTATTCATAAGTTTCACCTCCTCCCCACGGACTAACGGCCCTACCACTCGGGATAGAGCGAGGATATTTGCGTTCGTACGCATTTAAATATTATATCACTGTGTCAAGCTTTTTTCAACTATTTTATTGCTCAGCTTCGAGATTTTCTGCAGATTTGATTATTTTCTTGACTGATTTTTCAAATTTTGGACGAGGCAGCATAACAATTCTGCTGCAGCCCAAACACTTTATCTTAAAATCTGCACCTACTCTTATAACCTCCCACTGCTTGCTTCCACAAGGATGTTCTTTTTTAGTTTCTACAATATCACCTAAATTAAACTGTTTGGGATAATACATTTGATCCCTCCTATCTATTTACACATCAACGCTTGGTTAATATTTGTTTTACAGACTACTTTGAACATCCTGCTTTTTTTCCAACATGACTCTCTTAGGATAGGGTATTTCTATTTTTTCCTTTTTGAATACCTCTAAAATAAGCATTCTCATTTCTCTTTCCACCTTCCAATGCATAAGTGGCTGAGTCTTTATAATTGTTCTTATAACTACATCAGATTCTCCCAATCTTATTATTCCCAGCACCTCTGGTTTTTCTGCAACCTTGTCCTTATTCTTTTCAAAATATAAGGTTGCAGTGTCTGTCAATATACCCAGGGCTTTTTCTTGATCGTTTTCGTAGGCAACACCTACATCCACAATCGCTAAGGAATTACCTCTTGAAGCATTGATAACAGCCTTTACTTCTCCATTGGGAATAATATAAAGCTCTCCATTGAAGGAGCGGATACGAGTAATACGCAGACCTATATCCTCCACAGTACCTGTTACACCATTAATTGTTATATAATCTCCCACAGCATATTGATCCTCAAACAATATGAAAAAACCATTGAATACATCCCTAACAAGACTTTGAGCACCAAAGCCAATAGCTAAGCTGCCTAAACCAGCTGTTGCAAGTATTGGCTGTGTAGGTATGTTTAAGGTGTCCAGTATTGATATACCCATAATAATATACACTGCATATTTGACAACACTTCTTAGAATGCCCACCAAGGTTCCGGATTTTTTTTCATCCATTTTGAATTTGGGATATAGCCTGAAGACATTTACTATGACTCTGTTCAACACCACTATAACAATCTTTGATAGAACAAATATAAAGACAATTTTTATAGCTAGGGCTGCATAGTAGTATAACATTGTGGAATCTATTTGAAAGTATTCAGAAATTTTATTTAAAAAAATATCCATCTGACAACCCACCTTTAGCTTTTTAGCAAATATTAATTACCTTGGAAGCATTATTCATATATTCTACTATGGTATACATATTCCCTACAACGCCAGCCATATGCTTATCCTTTATCTTATAGAAATCCAGGCATGTACCGCAGCTAATAATTTCGATGTTCTTTTCTCCCAATTTTTGTATATTTTCCAGAGCCTCAGATCCCTCCACCACTAACTTAACTCCGCTGTTTATAAATAGAATTGCCTTTGGATAAGGCTTTGTTTCATTTAAGGTATAAGTATAGGTTTTCATCAGCAATTGTCCCAGCTCCGCGTCTCCAGCACCCAGCCTATCGCTGGTTATGACAATTACAAAATCGTTGTTTTGTGTCTCTACGCTACTTGCTCCTGCTTTAATTATCTTTATATAGTAACAGCCCTCTTTTTCTTCTATCTCATGATGGTAATTCATATTAGCTGCCAATCTGCTTACATTTTCTTTTGCTGTAGAATTATCTACTATTGCAATGATTTCACCAGATTCAATTTGCTCCAAAGCCTTCTTTATCATAATTACCGGTTGTGGACACTGCAATCCTCTTGCGTCTATTTTTGACATGGTTGAACCTCCCTGAAACTTTTTGTTTTTTATATAGTATACTATTATAATAATTTATTTTCATGATATATTCTATATGTTTCGTAGGAAACATCTCATTTTTCCTAACTTGCACATATTTTCTTTATTAATACACATTGTGCATATATTTTTGTTGGATTAAAAGCTTTTATTGTTTTTAATATCTACTATTTACAAAAAATATTTGCCATTTCAATTTTTGTCACACAAACGTATCTCAATAATTGTTCAAGTTTTTGATTTTGTGTTTAATTACGTTAATAAATATTAAATATATTATTAATAATATTAATAATCGTGTTGACATTTTAAATGCTAGTATTATAATTGTAATTAAGATGTTAAATTAATCCATACGAGGAGTGAATTTATGAAAAGAGATGTGCTGGGCCAGTGCCCTATATGCAGCGGCAAAATTGAGGTCACTGAGTTCAAGTGTGGAAGCTGTGCAAGTACTATTAGAGGTAGTTTTAAGCTGTGTAAATTTTGTCAGCTACCCAAAGAGCAAATTGAATTTGCAGAAATTTTCATTAAAAATCGCGGCAACATCAAAGAAATAGAGAGAGAGCTGGGAATATCCTACCCAACAGTAAAGGGCAAATTGGACTCCTTGATTGAGTCCTTGGGCTATAAAAATCAAGCAGCCTGTATTCCCAACAAGAACAAAGATATTTTAGAGAGGCTGGATAGAGGTGAAATCAGCTCGGAAGAAGCAATAGAACTATTAAAATATTAGGAGGATATATTATGGAAGAAAAAATGTTAATATTAAAAATGCTGCAAGAAGGTAAGATTTCTGCAGAAGAAGCTCACAAACTATTAGAAGCAGTTGGAAAGACAAGCACAAGCTTTGAAACTGATGCAAGAAAGAATGAAAAGAAATTTGAAGAAAAAATGCAGGAGCTGCAGCAAAAAGCCAATAAGGTTGCAGAAAAGCTAGGCTCTACTTTAAATACCAGTGCCGAGAAATTTAGCTCTAACTCCGAAAAATTTGGTGACGACTTTGCAAAGCGTATGGAATCCTTTGGCAATGATATCGCAGATTCAGCTGTAAAATTTACAGACAGACTGGTTAATTATCTTGGTAACTTTATAGACGTAGGCAATGACAAATATCAATATAAAAATAATTATCAGTATAGTCTGGCTGACAATGCCGAAATATCCGTTGACACCTGCAACTTCGCAGTTATTGTAAGTCCAACCGGTGAAAGCAACCTAACACTTAATCTATATATTAATACCTCAATACCAAACCTGGCAATTGAAGAATACTTTAAGGTATCACAAACAGACAACTCCTTAAGCTTTAAAACTCAGTTCCCTAGCAGAACCTGGGGAAAGATCGAGATTTTTGTGCCAAAGCACTTAAGCAATTTAAAAATTCTTACAACCAACGGAAAGTGCGAGCTAATTGATATAACCGTAGATAACATCGAGTCAAATACCTCCAACGGAAAAATATGTCTGACGAATTGTCAAAGCAAAACCATAGGGGCAATTACCAGCAACGGTAAAATTATTACATCCGGTACCACTGCTGCTTTTGCAGATTTAAGTACCTCCAACGGCAAAATAGAAATAGAGAGCTGCAAGTTTGATAAGCTGGATGCCAAAACCAGCAACGGCTCTATTATACTTGACGGAATTTACAAAATGAGTTCTGCAGAGGGAAATTACAATCTACGTACCTCTAATGGCAAAATATCAATAGAACTTAACAACAGCGAGACCAGTGGCTGCATGATCGATGCAACAACCTCCCTTGGAAGTATATCTGTAGATCTACCGCAGCTTAACTACTTTGTTGACAAGAAAAGCTTCAGTATGCAGTCGACTGCTCAAATAAAAAGCGCTAACTTTGATAGCTTATCAGATAAGATAATCATTCATGCACATACCTCAAACTCTTCTATCGTGGTATCCGCAAAAATATAATACCGAGATACAGAATAAAGCCCGGGAATATGAGATTCCAGGGCTTTATTTTCAAATCTTATTTTCTTAAGCCTTTATATAGCAGCCCTACTCCTAGAAGCACGATAGCTCCTGATATGATATAATTTTGATACTGTGCTAAGCCCTTTATCATATCTATGGTAACAATTCCAAGTACAAATGCAAAGGCTGCTAATCCAAATAAAACCAATATAGTTCCCGGTATCAAAGGCCAGTTGCTATTATGTATAAACGCAGTAAAATAGATTAGATAAAAGGCCAGACCTAACAGAATAAAAAAGCTAGGCCACATATAAAACCCGTTTATATTTTTCTCTAGCATAATAAATAATGCTATAGCCGGCAATATAATGCCCGGAAATACAAAACCTACGATACGCTTACTAAAATATAGAAGCAGAAATACAGCACCTAAGACAATTAAAAACATTTCTCCGTTTAAGTCAAGCTTAAGTTTACCCAGGTCTTTAAATAAAATTATGATACCTGTAGCACTAAGGATTATACCAAATACTAGGTGAGGCTGCTGTTTTTTTGCCACATAATCGTATAAGAAGTATAAGCCTCCAAGTAATATCAAGGTATTGATTACAGAAATATTATAGTTCTTTAAGAAAAAAGCCAAACCCAAGAATATAAGTAATACCCCTACCACAAAGTTATTCTTTTTCAACATTAGCCCTCCCATCTCATTATTATGCCATATAAAAAATATGATTTCATTTGAAATTAAATTTTCATCCTGTGTCTCATTAAAGCTTATTTTATAAGCTCTAAAGCAGAGTTCCAAATCCAGCCTAAGATGAAATTATATGAATAAAAATATTTTGCCAGCATTGAGCTCTGAACAGCGTCTTTGAAGTTTTCCCATGGCAGCACATTAGACATTGGTATAACTGCAGCAAATACCAACAGCAATATCAATACTGTTTTAGCAAAACCGATTGCTCCTCCGCCAAGCTTATTTATTTCATTAAGACCTGGTAATTCAGTGGCTCTTCTCATATAGCCCTCAACAATGGCAAGTAAGAATCTTACCACCAAAAATATCAGTATGATGGATATAAGGTTGATAATTGCAATACTGACAAAGGTATGTATATCCTTCAAGAAATAATCACTATAAAATGCAGGTAATGTGCTTCCCGGCATAAATCCATTGAAACCCTCCAATACCTTTTTTTCCACCATAAACTTAATAATACCATCCTTTATGGAAGTATTGGTTAATAGAAATAAAGCTACTGTGCTATAATAGGTTTTTGCTGCTATTAAAGATACAATAACGAATGCC
Organism: Clostridiales bacterium GWB2_37_7; assembly: GCA_001797185.1. GTDB lineage: Bacteria > Bacillota > Clostridia > Lutisporales > Lutisporaceae > GWB2-37-7. Next base: position 30,115 of record MGOS01000118.1, on the reverse strand, counting down.
ACACTAGTGATGGAAGCTACAAAGCCTCTCCGAATTCCCGTCAAGGTGCCTATCGCTAATATTATAATAATACTTAGATCTATCCAGTTCATAATAACCTCCTATTCATATCCAAGCTTTTGAATTAACCTATCAGATACCATGATAATACTGCCCTCAGCTCCAAAATATGCATTTTTTATCTCAGGAATGGATTTATATTCTGCTTTTATTATTCCTTTCAAATCCGCCAACAGCAATTTTTCGCTATAATATAATATATAATTGTTTTTTTCCAAAATTATGCCTTTCGGTGCCCGCGGCAGCTCCAATACTCCCAATTCTCTTAGGTTTGAATCATAGGAAATCACTTCAAAGCCCGTCTTGCTTCTAACTATTGTGGCAATTCCACCTTCACCTATACTTGCCTTCTGTATCGTTTTGTTTAACTCCTGCTTGCTTTGCTTTTTGCTTTTGTCATTGTATTTATATATCGCTTTTTCTCCTATAGCAATTAGTGAATTATCCTTGGTATAGCCCAACATTGGTATAATCTGATTGTCAAAGTTCTCAGACCATACCAAATCCCCTTTTAAATTAAGCGTTAATATTTTCGCCTTAATAATATTTGAAGATATATCTATAACGCTTAAGGAATTTTCATCTTTTCCGGAGGAAAAAGCTACAACTTCAGCATCTTCCAGCACAATGCTGCCTTCATCTATACCCTTACTGCTTAAAATCTGTATTTTGGCACCAACCGTATGTGCATAATCTATAATCACATCTCCACTTTTATCAACATAAAATCCCCTTAATTCTTCTTCCAGTTGTTTGTTCCAAAGAAGATTGCCGCTTTTGGATATGCAATATAGTTTTTTGCTACTGTCCATTATATACAGGTTTGAGGCTTCACTCTTCATGTCGACTACCTTACCTGTCAAGGTTTTATTCCACACGTCTTCACCCTTTATATTTTGAGCCCTTACTACAGCCCCTGAGGCCTCAGCCAGCAACTCATCCACCCTACAAACCAAGCTAGTTTTATCCTTGGCTTCTGTACTTCCAATCACCTTAAAGCTCATGATATTTTTTGATGACAAACCGCTTATACTGTTTACATTATTTATGTATATTAGTCCAACCATCAGCATAAGTATAAGTACAAGCATTATACCGATGCCTTTTATATTAGAGTCTTTCTTTCCCAAAAACAACACCTCACATTATATACGTAAAACACAGGTTTTTGTTTCAAAAACATGTGCTATAATCCATATTTTGTTGATTACCTAAATTATATCACTATATAGTTGAGTTTCTATACTTTTTTCAATATACGTTACATAATCTGTATCTAACAAGTCTTTCTGGGTAATAATTAGAATAAATGAATATGCAAAGGAGCTGCCCATGTTAAGCGTAAAATTTGAAAAATCCATCGACATACATAAACAATTTGCTTTCTCCTATTTCAGTGCCTACTTTGAAGAATGTTTTGGCAAGCTTTACAACGACAGCTATCACGATATTGTTTTTGTCTGTATTGGCACAGACCGTGCTACCGGAGACTGCCTTGGGCCTCTTATAGGCTACAAAATACAAGACATGAATTATAACAATATCCATGTTCTTGGAACCCTTGATAATCCTGTACACGCCAAGAATCTCGAGGATCATTTAAAAGACCTTGAAAACTATCACAAGCCTTTTGTTATAGCAATAGATGCATCCTTAGGCAAGTTTGAAAGAATCGGCTTTGTTAACATAAAAGAAGGTCCCCTATCCCCTGGTTCTGGAGTAAATAAGTCTTTGCCACAAGTGGGTGATATGCATATTACCGGCATCGTAAACATGAGCGGCTTTATGGAAATAATGGTACTCCAAAACACCAGGTTGAGCTTAGTCATGAATATGGCAAATATTATCTCAAAGGGTGTACGATATAACATGTGGAAGCTGCAAAATAAGAAACAGTCTTTAAACGCTAGTTTATTTAGCAATGAATATCCAGAGAGCGATGGCAGGATACTATTAAACAGTGAAGGAAGCTAAGGCTATGCCAAGGCTTTTTTCATTTTATCAAGGGTTTTTATATAGTCTTGTCTTTACTGATTGTTTTAAGTATAGGGCTTCCATATGAAGCTTTCTTAGTTAAGAACTGTTTATCGTAGCTACATTATGCTTGCCTTTGTGGATATTTAATATAATATTTGCTACAATTGGAAATAGTAAGGTTGAATTTTCAAGAGGTGTTATTATGAAAGTTATAAATGCTAGGCTTAACCATGTCAATTATGATATTTTTATCCATAAAGGTCTTCTAGCTACATTGGGAGAACAACTCTCAACTTGGTATAAAGGAGAATTCGTCGCTGTTATCACCGACAGTACGGTAGATCAACTATATGGAAGTGCTATCGAGACAAGCCTAAAGGGTGTTGGATATAGAATAAATAGAATTACTATCCCTCCTGGCGAACAAAGCAAATCCTTAATTAGCTTAAACTATGTGTATAGCAAGCTTGCAGAGCTTGCTGTTGACAGAAGCAGCTTAATTATTGCCTTTGGAGGCGGTGTAGTAGGTGACCTGGCGGGCTTCGCTGCCGCTACCTATATGCGCGGTGTACCCTATGTACAAGTCCCCACTACCCTCATGTCACAACTGGATAGCAGCATTGGCGGCAAAACCGCTATTAACCTTAAAGCAGGCAAGAACCTTGCTGGTGGCTTTTATCATCCAAGAGCAGTGTATACAGACCCCTTGCTCCTAGATAGCCTGCCTCAAAAAATCTACTGTGATGGATTGGCAGAAGCGATTAAATATGGCGCTATTAAAGATTCTAGCCTTTTTGACCTAATGCTAAGGTCCGAAAATCTGGCGTCCATTGACAGTAATATTGAGGATATTCTTTACAGTTGCTGCAGCATCAAAACCCTATTTGTCCAAAAGGATGAGTTTGATAGGGGTGAGAGACAGCTTTTAAATTTTGGTCATACCATTGGACATGGCATTGAGCGATATTTTGACTATCAAAAGGTTACCCACGGAGAGGCTGTTGGCTTGGGTATGCTGCAAATTACACGCTGCAGCGAGGCTATGAACTTGACTTCAAAGGGAAGTTATGATGCTATTGAAGCAGTATTAAAGCTTTGTCAACTTCCTACAGTTATTCCTTCCATGGACAAAACTAAGCTTTTGGAAATAATTAGCCATGATAAAAAATCTAAAGAAGGCTATCTTAATTTAATTCTTCTTAGAAATATTGGCAATGCTTATATTCACCAAATCGCAAAAACCAACTTGGATAGCTTTATTATATAGCAATGGAGAGGTTATTATGAAATTAGTTGAGATAATACCCAAGCCCTTAAAGGGAGCAATAACGATTCCCCCATCTAAGAGCATATGTCATAGAGCTATTATTGCAGCAGCCTTGGCGAAGGGTCATAGCATCATCAAAAATGTTGTTTTATCTGAGGACATCATTGCTACAGTTGAAGGCGTACAAGCTCTTGGTGCAAAAGTAACCTGTCAGCAAGACATGCTGATCATTCACGGTGGACAGCCTTCAAACGAAAATAACATTAAAATTGATTGTAGAGAATCCGGCTCAACACTAAGATTCCTAATGCCCCTCAGTTTGCTAAATAACAATGCGATCACATT
>MGOS01000118.1:0-26459 GCA_001797185.1 Clostridiales bacterium GWB2_37_7 | reverse complement strand
CCATATTTCACTCTAATACTACACTACCTATGGAGGTCCGTGGGATGCTTAAGCCCGGTACCTTCAAATTGGATGGAAATGTGAGTTCCCAGTTTGTTACAGGTCTTATGGTGGCGTTACCTTTGCTGTCTGCAGATTCTATAATCTCGATGTCATCCGCATTGGAGTCAAGAGCATATATAGATCTCACCCTTGAAGTCCTAGAAAGCTTTGGTATTTCTATAGAAAATGATGATTACAAGCAATTTATTATCAAAGGAAATCAAAGTTACAAACCAACTCAAATTGCCGTTGAAGGAGATTACTCACAAGCTGCCTTCTGGCTTGCTGCCGGAGCCTTGTCAGGCGATATTACCTGTTTAGGTTTGAAGCATAATAGCCGGCAGGGAGACAAAGCAATTGCAGAAATACTGCAGAATTCAGGTGCGAGATTAAAACGTGATAATCATAGTATAAATACAGAAAGTTCCTTCCTGCATGCCTTTGAGGTAGATGTTTCCCAATATCCGGATATCGCTCCTATTTTGGCTGTCGTGGCAGCATTAAGTATGGGTACTAGTAAAATAACCGGAGCAGCTCGGCTGCGTATCAAGGAATCTGACAGACTAAGAGCGATTGCTTCAGAATTAAATAAACTTGGCGCAGAAATTTATGAGGATGAAGACAGTCTAACTATTACGGGAGTGGAAGCTCTTCAAGGCGGCGAGGTCGACAGCTGGGGGGATCATAGAATTGCTATGGCACTGGCTGTAGCAGCTATAAAGTGTAAGAATTCTGTAGTATTGCATAATAGCAGTGTTATAGACAAATCCTATCCTAATTTCTTTGATGATTATATGATGCTTGGAGGTAATTTACATGAGCGGAACTTGGGGTAATAATATTAAATATACGATATTTGGAGAGTCTCATGGAGAAGGAATTGGCATTGTGATTGACAATTTGCCGCCAGGAATTGAGCTTGATGTCATTAAAATCAAATATGAAATGCGGAGAAGAAGTCCCGGAGGTGCATTGGCAACTGCCAGGAAAGAGCAGGATGACTTTGATATTCTTAGCGGAGTTTTTGAAGGTAAAACCTCGGGAGCCCCCCTTTGTGCTTTTATAAAAAACAAGGATCAGCAATCAAAGACTTATGATGAAACAAAGGACTTAGTCAGACCTGGTCATGCGGATTTTACCGGCTTTATTAAATATAAAGGCTTTAATGATTATAGAGGAGGTGGACACTTTTCCGGCAGGCTTACAGCGGCTATTGTATTTGCAGGTGCCATTGCCAAGCAGCTTTTGACTATGCGCAGCATAAATATCATAAGCCATATATATAAGATAGGTACAATTTGCGATATACAATTTAAAAAAGTTGATTTGCGCTGTGCGGACCTTTCTAGCTTATCCGCATTACACTTCCCAACAATCGATGCTGCGGTTGGTACTGTTATGCAAAATAAAATTCTATCTGTACAAGAAAAGGGAGATTCTGTTGGAGGCATCGTTGAAACAGCTATACTGAATCTTCCTGCGGGAATTGGTTCTCCATTTTTTGATTCTTTAGAAAGCACCATTTCACACCTTATATTCTCTATACCTGGAGTAAAAGGAATTGAGTTTGGTGATGGTTTCTCATTGTCCGAAATGGAGGGTTCTGAGGCCAATGATGAATTTTCCATCGAGAATGAACAAGTCCATACGCTTACCAATCACTGTGGCGGCATATTAGGCGGTATCAGTACGGGTATGCCTTTGATATTTAGAGCTGCCTTCAAACCAACCCCCTCCATCACTTTAGAGCAAAGAACAGTCAACATAAAGACACTTGAAGATACATCAATTCAAGTCGTGGGCCGCCATGACCCCTGTATCGTCCCACGGGCACTACCTGTGGTTGATGCCGCTGCAGCAATGGCTGTACTTGATCTAATACCCATGACTTATTAGAGGAGGTTTCAAATGAAGGTTTTTGGTTTAATTGGAGAAAAGCTGTCTCACAGTCTTTCGCCCATAATACATAAGCATATCTATGAACTAATAAATTTAGATGCAACCTATAGCCTATTTCAGGTAAGACCTGATGAATTAAATGCTGCTGCTCAAGGCATTCGCGCCTTGGGTCTCCAAGGTGTCAACGTGACCATCCCTTATAAGGTTAAAATCATGAAATATTTAGATGATATCTCACCAGAAGCAAAAAAAATCGGGGCTGTAAATACGATCCTTCACGTTGGCTCATATTTGACCGGCTATAATACAGATTATATAGGCTTTGGGAGGATGCTAGACAAATACAACATTGAGCTCCCAGGAAAAACTGCGGTTGTTTTGGGAAGCGGAGGTGCAGCCAAATCAGTGACTACTTACTTAGAGGATATGGGAATTGCCAAGGTTTATATTGTTACAAGAAATTTGTCTAATATTTCTCACTTTACTAAGCATGAGTTTATTTCATATGCGCAGCTCTCACAGTCACCTCAATTTGATTTGTTGATTAACTGTACCCCCGTAGGTATGTATCCCTCCACGGATGCTTCACCTATAAACAATGCAGAGGTCACAAAGTTTAAAACCATAATAGACCTTATATATAATCCCTCCTGTACACTCTTGATGCGTCAAGCGAATGATTTCGGTGTTCCGGCATATAATGGTCTGTATATGCTAGTAGCCCAGGCTGTAGCTGCAGTAGAAATATGGAACAATATCAAAGTCTCAGATGATATCGTTGCTGTCGTATATGATCGTATCCGACAGCATATAAAAAGATAAGTGCATATACCTAACTATCTGCACTTATCTTTTTATAAATTATGTATATCCGAAACTTCTACTGTGAACATATCAAAGCTAGAGGCATGTACAATGCTTACTGGATAGATGGATTTTTATTGGCTCTTCTAAACTTTAATAGTGATTTCAGAACTTCACTTCCAAAGCAAATCAGAACAAAGGACTGTAAACCCTATTGTCCAATATTCTCAACACTTCTTCTTCTGATTTATTTGATACATTCACCAATAGCACTCCATATGCTGCACTAACCTCCGGGGTTGAAGCTGTTACGGATGATAAATTATTTACATTATTATATGGATGTGTATCTGTTTCACTATATAATACTGCATCTGCGTTTTGACTAACTCCTATATAAAATACATTATGCCCTTTGCTCTCTAATATACTCTTTAAACTGTCCAAGTTTTTCTGTATGGCAATATTCACAAAAACCACCTCCAAATATATTATTAAGTAGAAATGGTTTTATTATTCCTATTTCTTATTATTCGCTCTTTTCTTCTGGCATCTATCAATTGCCATTTGCTCTTCTACGGATAAGGGATAGCCTGAGTTTCCATTTTCTATAGGCTTTGAATAGCCTATGAACTCATTTCTTCCATATATGCCCGTCAAGGTAATACCATTATCAAAGTTATCCATTAGTGCAATAGAGTAGCTTAGATCGCTTCCTGTATCATTAAAAGCATTATATCTGACTATACTATGCTTTTGTATACATTTATCCAGCTGTTCCTGTACTTCACTCAATCTCGTTTTAACTGCATCAAACTTTTCATCATTAGACTTTAAGCTATCCAAATGCTCCAATATTACACCTTCAATATTTTTGCCCGAGGTTCCTCTCATAAATTTCTTATATCTCCGATTTAGTACAGCAAGTTGAGAAGATAGCACAATGTTCCAAACGATACTGATAAACAGTATCAAACTCAGTGTTATAACAATATTATATAAGTTGTTTTCTAATGCAAGCACAATGTTTTCCACGCTAACAGCACTCCTCTTTCACTATAGATTTTAAAGCTTTTACTGCCACATCTATTTCATCTTTAGTGTTATAATACCCAAAACTAAAACGAACTGCACCCTGTTCAATAGTACCTATTGTTTTGTGAGCTAATGGCGCACAATGAAGTCCCGGTCTTGTTGCTATGTCAAAATTATTATCCAGTAAAAAACTGACCTCTGATGATGTCTTGTTAATAATGTTAAAAGAAACCACGGGTGCATGATTTTCCAGCTTGCAAGGTCCATATATGATTATATCCTCAATTTCTGCTAGTTTTTCAAGAAAATATCCGGTTATCTCTTCTTCATGCTTCTTTATATTTTCTATGCCAACCTCTTTAATAAATCCTAAACCCGCTGCTAGACCTGCTATCCCAGGCGTATTGGGTGTTCCGCTTTCATATTTGTCAGGCAGCAACTCCGGTTGCAGCAATGACTCAGACATACTTCCAGTCCCACCCTCACGCATTTGCCGCAGTGCAACTCCATCCTTGATATAAAACCCACCCACTCCCTGAGGACCCATTAGACCTTTGTGTCCTGTGAAGGTCAGTACATCTACATTCAATTCCGAGACATCTATTTTATATGTACCTGCTGTTTGTGCAGTATCTATTACATACCTCAAATTGTATTGACGTGCCAATTCCCCAATCTCTTTTATCGGCATGATTGTACCAGTCACATTAGAAGCATGTGTAGTTACAATTAATTTTGTATTGCTCTTGACTGCTTTTTCCAACTTCGTTGTGTCTAATTCTCCTGTTTCACTGCATTGTACGATTGTTGTTTCTATCCCTAAACTTTCTAGCTGTTTTAAGGGTCTCAATACAGAATTATGCTCCATACTTGTAGTTATAACATGATCCCCTTTGTTGATCATTCCCTTAATAGCGGTATTTAGTGCATCCGTTGCATTTAGACTAAATATTATATTATCTGGTTTTCTAGCATTAAATAATTGAGCCATCAACTCTCTCGTTTCTAAGACTATTCTTCCTGCCTCAACCGATAGCTTGTGTCCAGATCGACCAGGATTGGCGCAATACTCTCTCATGCATTTATCCATTGCTCTATAAACAACTTCAGGTTTTGGATAAGTAGTTGCTGCATTATCAAAATAAATCATTGTATTCTCCTTTGTTTCACGTGAAACATTAAAAAAATCACATGCAGTTTGTTTCACGTGAAACAAACTGCATGTTTCGCGTTTAAATCGCTTTTGAACCATTTTATACTCTTTAAATGTTATACTATTATATCATCGAAAACAGCGTCTTAAAATCCATTTAAAAGAGCCGCTATTTTTGCAGCAGCTCTAAAATTCTTTCCAAATCGTCATTGCTATAATACTCTATTTCTATTTTTCCCTTATTCTTTTTATGTATGATATTTACTTTTGTTGCCAAGGCTTTTTTGAGTCTATCCTCTAATTCAATTATTTCTACATCTTTACTGCTTTTCTTCTTTTCTTCCTTGACATCCTTTTGCATAACTAACTTTTCTATATCACGTACATTCAGCTGCTGTTCAATTATTTTCTGCGCAATTTCAATTTGCTTCTTCTTATCTTCGATAGTCAATAGTGCTCTTGCATGTCCTGCTGAGATTTTACCATGTACAACCATGTTCTTAATTTCTTCAGGTAAATTTAATAGTCTCAAAGTATTAGCAATTGCAGAACGGCTTTTCCCGATTTTTTCGGATATGTTTTCTTGAGTCATATTATGCTCCTCAAGTAAGCTCTTATATGCCAAGGCTTCTTCTATAGAGTTCAAATCTTGTCTCTGTAAATTTTCAATAAGCGCTATTTCCATTACCTGCACATTGCTGTAGTCCTTTATGACAACGGGAACAGTTTTTAGCCCTGCTAACCTAGCCGCTCGCCATCTTCTTTCACCTGCAACTATTTGATAACTATCATCTAGCTTTCTGACTATTATGGGTTGCACAACCCCATGCTCTTTTATTGAACCAGACAGCTCCTGTAAAGCTTGGTCGTCAAAAAAACGTCTGGGCTGATTCTGATTGGCTTCCAGCTCAGTAATCTTTAATTCTGTAACCGAAGAATTTACCTCTTGCTCATTTTCTCTTATTAAAGCTCCTAATCCTTTGCCTAAACCACTCTTTTTCATTAGCTTACACCTTCACTTAAATATATAAATTCTTCTGCCAGCTCACTATACGCTTCAGCACCTTTTGACTTCTCATCATAATTAATAATAGATAGACCAAAGCTAGGCGCTTCTGCCAGCCTTACATTCCTAGGTATCATAGTACAATAAACCTTACCCTTAAAGTACTTCTTAACCTCATCTACAACCTGTATAGATAAGTTTGTCCTGCCATCAAACATACTTAATACAACACCTTCAACTTCAAGTTCGGGATTTAAGCTTTTCTTTACAAGCTTTATGGTATTCATAAGCTGACTCACGCCCTCTAAAGCAAAGTATTCACATTGTATTGGTATAAGTACGCTATCAACTGCTGACAGAGCGTTTATAGATAAGAGACCTAAGGATGGAGGGCAATCAATAAAAACAAAATCAAATTGATCACTAATACTGTCAATACAATCCTTTAGCTTCAGCTCACGCTCATTGAGGGAGGTCAATTCTATTTCTGCACCTGCCAACTGTACACTGGAAGGTATCAAACATAGATTTTCCTGACTTGTTTCAACTATACATTTACTTGGTTCAATGCCATTTATAAGCGCATCATAAATTGAATATTGAATGGTATTTTTATCGATTCCTATTCCACTGGTAGTGTTTCCCTGGGGATCAATATCTATCATTAGAATTTTTTTACCCCTCGCAGCTAGACAAGCACTTAAATTAATAACTGTCGTTGTCTTGCCTACACCACCCTTCTGGTTAAAGACCGCAATTGATTTTGACATACCTACACCCCACAGTAGCTCAAATATTATAATTATTACTCATATATCTATAATATAATAAACTAAATTATAATTAAAGCAAAACTTCAATTATAACAAGATTTATTGAAAGTTTTTTGCACTTGTTGCAAAAAACTACCCAAGGCGTTTCAACGAGGCAGGGGGATATATGCCCACCTCCTGTTGCTGAAATCGGAATCCGCCACTTATAGAAGTAGGGGACATATTTTTGCCTCGTTATATTGAGATTTCTATGTAATTTGATGTATTTCAAAACTTATGTAATAACATAGCAATCTACCAATATAATATAGTAGACAATTTTCATTCATAAGGAGGATAAAATGCTAAAAGCTATTGCTTATACTTTCTTTCTAGTCTTTATTGCTGAGCTAGGAGATAAAACGCAGCTTGCTACAATGCTATTATCGGCAAAATCAAATTCTGTTACCCCTGTTTTTATTGGAGCCAGTTTAGCTCTAATCTGCTCATCCTTTATTGGTGTATTTGCAGGTACATATTTAGCAAGATATATTCCGCCCCACTATATACAAAACACAGCAGGGGTGCTCTTTATCCTAATGGGTGCCCTTATACTCTCGGGCAAAATTTAATTGCTTATAACAAAAATTTTTTTCTATCAGCTAAAAAACAGTTACTCACATTAAAAAAAGCAGCTTCTGCTGCTTTTATGAGTTCTTTGGAACCTTTAATGTAATTTCTATGTACTCACCCTTGTCAATCTGGCCATATTCAATATTGTAACCAGTCTTTACTATTTCTTTATATGTGTTTTTAATTGTATTTACATATATATTATAGCTGATTTTACCCTTCATTTTTCTCTCAATCTTAGGCTCTTGTCCTGCGGCCGCAGCTTCATCCAACAGCCTTTCTATCATCTCTTCTGTTTTTTTGACATTTAGCTGCCTCTTTAAAACATTCTTAAGAGCCTTTATCTTCATTGCTTCATCTGGCAGCTTAAGAAGTGCTCTTGCATGTCTTTCTGTAAGACCATTATATAATATTGCTTCCTTTACAGCCTGAGGGAGTTTGAGAAGCCTTAGCTTATTAGCTATAGTAGATTGCTTCTTGCCAACCTTTTGAGCCAGCTCTTCTTGCGTCATTCCATGATCATTTATAAGATTGTAATAGCCCTCTGCTTCTTCCATAAAGTTTAAATCTTCTCTTTGCAAATTTTCAATCAGTGCTATTACAGCCGAATCCTGCTCTACAACCTCATTTATTATTGCAGGTATAACGCTTATACCCGCTAACTTTGAGGCTCTGAGCCTTCTTTCCCCCGAAATAAGTTCATAAAAATTATCACCTATACTTCTAACATTTATAGGTTGCAGCACTCCATATTGTTTTATGGAGGCAGACAATTCCTCTAAAGCGTTCTTACTAAACTCTTTTCGCGGCTGATAAGGATTGGGTGCTATTCGGTCAACCGATATATTTGAAATTACCAAATTTTCACTCAAGTCCATCATTCCTCTCCAAATTATCTAAGCTTGTACAATTCATTCATAACATTTAATCAATTCGCCAAAAACCTATGACTTCCTTCTATTTCTTATTATAAATAAGCAGTGGTTTTCAAATAATTTATCTACATTTTTTGCGCTCTATGTCAATTAATTGGCTCTGATGTCGGCTTCCCTGCTTTTCTAGGATATTTTGTCGGAGTCTCTTTTATCTTTTCTATAATAATAATATAATGAGTTATGTCACTAGTAGGCAGTTCATAGCTTTTTACTTCCTTAATTTTTCCTCCAAGTACCTCAATAGCCTTGGAAGCATGATCTAGCTCATCCTTGTAAGCTGGACCCTTTTGACAAATAAAGTATCCTCCTACTTTAACAAAAGGAAGGCAATACTCACATAATACATTCATTGATGCTACAGCTCGAGATAACGCAACATCATATTTCTCACGATACAGCTTGTTCGAGCCTCCATCCTCAGCTCTTGAATGCACCAATTTTACATTCTTAAGATTTAGTTTGTTCACTACATCCTCTAAATATTTAATTCTTTTATTTAGAGAGTCCAATAAGGTCATATTCAGACTCTCATTTAAAATTTTAATAGGTACACCAGGAAAGCCAGCACCTGTACCTACATCAATAATATCTGCACCATCCTTAATATACCCCGTTGCCAAGCAGGTAGCAGAATCAAGAAAATGCTTTATGTCAACTTCTCTCGGTTCTGTTATGGCTGTTAGATTAATTTTTTCATTCCATTCCAACAGAAGAGTTTTTAAGTTTTCCAGCTTATCCATGGCTTCCTGTGTAGCTGCGATGTTCAGCTCTTTTAGCCCATTCTGCAATATTTGATTACTCATTTGCATCACTCCTTTTGCCTCTCCTCATCTGCTCAATATATACCATCAGTACAGATATATCAGCGGGTGAAACTCCAGAAATTCTTGAAGCTTGCCCTAAGTTATCAGGCTTTATTTCAGAGAGCTTTTGCTGAGCTTCAAGGGATAGTCCTCTTATACTATTATAGTCAATTTCCCTCGGCAGCTTTTTGTTTTCCAACTTCTTGAAATGTTCAGCTTGACTTAGCTGCTTTTTAATATAGCCCTCATATTTTATCTGTGTCTCCACCTGCTCTCCAATTTCTCTTCCTAGCTCTTCAAACTCATGATCAATCTCTATAATGGTAAAATAGCTGATTTCTGGACGTTTCAGCAATTCGTATAAAGAAATTCCACCCTTAATCTCTGCACTTCGATATTTCTCTAAATATTTCACAACAAGCTCTGTACTTGTTATTCTCTTACTTTTAAGTCTCTCTATTTCTTTATCAACAATACTTTTCTTATGTATAAATCTATTATATCTCTCAACTGTAACAAGCCCTATATCATACCCCCTTTGAGTAAGACGCAAATCACAATTGTCCTGTCGAAGTATTAATCTATATTCAGATCTGGAGGTCATCATTCTATAAGGTTCATTGGTTCCTTTAGTAACCAGATCATCAATAAGAACACCAATATAGCCCTCCGACCTATCCAAAACAAATGGCTCTTTGCCTTGTACCTTTAATGCTGCATTTATACCTGCCATTATACCTTGCGCCGCTGCCTCTTCATAGCCAGAGCTTCCATTTATCTGCCCTGCAAAGTATAAGCCGGATCTCAGTTTTGATTCCAAGCTTAAATTCAGCTGTGTGGGATCAATGCAATCATATTCTATAGCATAAGCAGGGCGCATCATATGACATTCCTTAAGCCCCTCTATACTATGAAGCATCTCAATCTGCACATCCTCTGGAAGACTAGAACTCATGCCCTGAACATACATCTCCCTAGTAAATACACCCTCTGGTTCTATAAAAATCTGATGTGTTTCCTTCTCAGGGAAACTAATAATCTTAGTTTCTATTGAAGGGCAGTATCTAGGTCCTACACCTACAATATCACCGGTATATAAAGGGGACCTATGTATGTTATCTCTAATTATCTGATGTGTCCTTTCATTGGTATAAGTCAGATAGCAAGGAAGCTGTTTTAGCTCTATATCTCCAGTCAAAAAAGAAAACGTATTTATATCCGTATCCCCCGGCTGCTCTGACATTTCTTCAAATACAACTGTCCTGGCATCTATTCTTGCCGGCGTACCGGTCTTGAATCTTCTTATTCTAATACCGATATCCTCAAGACAGCTTGATAACTTCATAGCAGGAAATAGACCATTGGGTCCTCCATCATAGCTGGTTTCTCCAACTACAATTTTACCCTTCAAATACGTACCTGAAGCAACAACTACACATTTACATTTATAAATTGCTCCCAAATGTGTTACAACGCTAGCAACTTTACCTTTCTCAAAATTAATCTTAACAATTTCAGCTTGCTTGATACTCAAGCCTTCCTGACACTCCAAAATGTATTTCATTCGATCCTGATATCGCTTTTTGTCTACCTGAGCTCTTAAGCTTCTGACAGCCGGTCCTTTTTTGGTATTAAGCATTCTAATCTGCAGCATGGTTTTGTCAGTATTGATACCCATCTCACCACCTAAAGCATCCAGCTCTCTCACTAAATTCCCTTTAGCTGGTCCCCCTATAGATGGATTACATGCCATCATAGCTATACTATCAAGATTTATGGCTGTTACCAAAGTTTTAACACCCATGCGCGCACAAGCCAAAGCCGCCTCACAGCCTGCATGCCCTGCGCCAATTACTACAACATCATATTCACCCGCAAAATATTCCACAGTATCACCTCTACTTACCTATACAGAACTTGCTAAAAATTTCATTTATTATATCTTCCTCTGCTACATCACCGGTTATTTGTCCAATCCTACCCCAGGCATCCTTGATATCCACTGATATCAAGTCAATCGGCACTCCACTCCGCATGGCTTCAATTGCTCTATTTACGCTATCCAAAGCCTTATCTAACAAATCTTTATGCCTAATATTTGTAACCATCTTATTTTTATTAACAGCAGCTTGACCATGATAAACCAAATCCTTAATAGTATCCTCTAATTTAATAATTCCTATTTTTTGCTTAACAGACATTTCAATCACACGGTCTTCACCAAATATGTCAATCAGGATTTTTATATCTTCATTTATTCCCTTATCAATTTTGTTTGCTGCAACAATAACATTCTTCGTTTTAATCAATTGCAAAATGTCATGATCCTCACGGGTTAGGCGTACTGATGCATCCACTGTAAAAATCACTACCTCTGCTTCTTCAATTGCAGACTTTGTTCGCTCTACGCCAATTCTTTCTACTATATCTTCTGTTTCCCTTATTCCGGCTGTATCTATAAGCTTTACCAAAACTCCACCTATATTGAGATACTCTTCTATAATATCTCTTGTAGTACCTGGAACATCTGTAACAATAGCTCTATTCTCTCTGACCAATATATTCAGCAAGGAAGACTTTCCTACATTTGGGCGTCCAACAATAGCTGTGCTCAAGCCATCCCTTATAATTTTTCCTTCCTCAAAGCTGTCACTTAGCTTCTTAATCGATTTAGAAACACCAACAGCAGTCACTAGTATATTATCTAGCGTTATTTCTTCTATATCATGCTCTGGAAAATCTATAGAAGCCTCAATATGTGCTAAAATAGACAAAATCTCATCCATTATCCTGTGAAGCTCTTGAGATAAATCACCCTCTAATTGATATAACGCAGCATTAAGACCAGTCTCTGTTTTAGAGGTAATTACGTCAATGACTGCTTCTGCCTGAGTCAAATCAATTCTGCCATTTAAAAAGGCTCTTTTGGTGAATTCACCCGGCTCTGCCATTACAGCTCCGTTTTTGAGTACCAGCTCCATAATTCTTCTTACCGGTATGATACCGCCATGGCAATGTATTTCTACAACATCCTCAGTAGTATATGAATTAGGTTTTCTCATAATAATAACAAGAACTTCGTCTACAACATTTAGATCCTCATCGACTATATGCCCATAAGTAGCCATCCTTGAGACGATATCAAAGGCTGACATTCTCTTTTTTCCTCTAAAAAGCTTATCTAAAATATCAATTGCTTTGTTTCCGCTTAGCCTAACTATTCCTATACCGGCTTCTCCCGGAGCCGTAGCAATAGCCGCAATAGTATCATCAAACACTGTGCATGCTCCTTCCAAGTTGACTACTTCACTATGTATTATTCCAATTATATATTATATTACTATTTTGAACGAATAGGGACAAGAAAAAATTAACCCAGTATCTCTACTGGGTTAGGAATTATTTAACTGCTATTACCACTTTTCTGTATGGCTCTTCACCTTCACTAAATGTGGTAATTCTATCATTACTCTGCAATGCAGAGTGGATAATTCTTCTTTCATAAGGATTCATAGGCTCCAACTCCACTTTTTTGCCCGTCTTAACAACTGAATCCGCCAAACGCTTAGCTAGCCTTACTAAAGTCTCTTCTCTTTTACGTCTATAATCCTCGGTGTCAAGAATAACCTTTATATAACCATCTCTACCTTTATCCTTATTTACAACTAGACTAACAAGGTATTGAAGTGAGTCTAAAGTCTGCCCTCTTCTTCCAATAATAATGCCCATTTTAGGACCGGACAGATTTATATGCAAGCTGTCTTGTACACCCTTAATTCTGATTTCAGCTACAATGCCCATGGCATCCAATACTTCTCTTATAAACTTCTGCGCAGCATTTTTATCTTCCACAGTAGCTGGCAGGCCTGGTTCACTTCCCCTTGCAGGTCTTGTCTCCCTAATTTCCTTAGCTTTAACCTCTGCCTTTGGTTGTTCCTTTACTGTAACCTTTACTTTTGCTAATCTTGAACCAATAATTCCAAAAATACCTTTGTTAGGCTGTTCCAGAACCTCTATTTCTACTTGATCCTTCGTGGCATTCAACTCTTTCAAAGCAAGCTCAATAGCTTCTTCTATTGTCTTAGCGCTTTTCTCTAAATATTTCATTTCGCTGTTATGCCTCCTTTTGTGCAGGTTTGTTTCTCAACATAATGTACTGTTGAGCTATTGTAAACAGATTACCAACTATCCAATAAATTGCCAGACCGGCAGGTACAGTATACGTGATATATGCAAACATAATAGGCATCATTTTTATCATTGAACTTTGTGTTGGATCCTTTGTATTAGGTGATACCATCTTCATTTGAATATAGGTTGTAACACCAGAAATAATTGCTAGTAAAGGTATTCCGAACCCACCAATCATAAGCAATGTAGCCTTTGTCTCTGCAAGACCAATATTGGTCATCCACCAAAATCCTTTTTGTATTACATTATAAGCTTGTTCAGACCCAAATACATATTTAACTGGATCTCTCAAAACATTAAATAACGCTATTACTATAGGAAGCTGTATCAATGCAGGCAAACAACCTGAAGCCGGATTATACTTTTCTTCCTTGTATAGCTCCATAAGCTTTTCATTGAGCTTTTCTTTATCATTCTTGTACTTTTCCTGTATTGCCTTCATTTTTGGCTGTATATCGTTCATTCTCTTTGTAGAATGGGTTTGCTTAATATTAATAGGAAGTAACAGCAATTTTGTGATTATGGTAAATGCAATAATAGCATACCCATAATCGCCAACAATTTGTACTAGCCAATTCATTAGTTGACCCATTGGCATAGCTATAAAATTTAAATTCAAGGTATTTCCCCCTTATAAATGTTTTGTTTATCTTAGCACTTAACTATATGCTTCGCACGATACATTAATTTTTTACAAGTGCCAAAGCATATATCGCTATTAATAAATCGCATCTAAGCATAACTTAGACTTAAGTAGCATATTTCTATATTTGCTTTGCTACATAAAAATCTATGCGGTCTATTTATCGTGTTTTTTTTCTAAGTCAGGCACTGGATCATAGCCTCCAGGATTAAAAGGATGACACTTAGATATTCTAATTGCAGCCAATTTTATACCTACTATTACTCCATGCTTATTGATAGCCTGTATTGCATAGTGTGAGCAAGTAGGTGCAAAACGACAGTTCCCTCCTAACAATGGAGAAATAAAGACTTGATACAATCTTATTAAAAATATAAGTATTTTTTTCATAAATATTACTTCTTTATTGTTTCTTTAATATACGCCCTCTAATCAAGGCAGATTCCATACATTTTTTAAAAGCTTCAAAATCAGCTTCAGCGCTTACAGGTCTCGCGGTAAAAATAATATCAAAGCCTTTCTTTGCATCGCTTTCCAGCATTCTGAAGTTTTCCTTCATTAATCTCTTAACTCTATTTCTTATGACTGCTTTTCCTACTTTCTTGCTTACAGAAAACCCTACCTTATTGTAATCTGAAGAGTTTTTAATAGAGTACATCACTAGGTATTTCTCTACATAATATCTTCCTTCGCTGTATACTTTTTTAAATTCAAAGTTTTTCTTCATACGTCGTAGGGTAATCATAAAGCCTCCGTGGTTATAATAATTATTTTTTACTACAGAAAAAGGCCACAGATGCGGCCTTAAACTGTTAGTCTTTTTCTACCTTTTCTTCTTCTACGCTTTAAAACCAATCTGCCATTTGCAGTGCTCATTCTTTCTCTAAAGCCATGAACTTTCTTTCTCTGTCTCTTCTTTGGTTGATATGTCATTAACATGCTTACACCCCCCAACCCAGTGTTCTTATGACAAGATTTTATTGAAAGTTTTTTGCGCTTTTTGCAAAAAACCTACCCGAAGCGTTTCAACGAGGCAGGGGGATATGCCCACAGCCTATTGCAGAAATCGGAACCCACCACTTAATTTAGTGAGGGGCCTCTTTTCGCCTCGTTATATTAATGTTAAACTGTTTTCTATTAAATCAGGCAATATGCTCAAGACTAGTAACAATAGCAATTAAAACAATAATTTAACATTATGCACAATTCACCATCATACATTAAAATTATATATATATTGCTACTCTATGTCAAGCCATTATATTATACCAGCGACTGATCAATCTGTGAATATATAGATTAAGAATCGCATTTATTTGTGGATAAACATTGTATTTAAATCCTACTTTTGTTATTATATTTATGTGCTTGTGTATAACTTGTTATATTTATGCTATAATTGCTTAAGTTATTAACAGTTGTGTATATTTTGTGTATAACTAGTCTTTTATGTGTATTAAATTCTTTTTTGTAGTCAATACTCTAATAAAATACTAGTTTTTATATTGTCTGCATTGTGGATTTCTTAGAATTAAGCTTGTTTACAATGTATTTTTCTTTATTTAATATTAACAACTTATTAACATTTTTATACATGTATATTTTTTTGTCTCCGTTCTTTTTTTTGTTTAGAAATTGTGTACAAGTTTGTTGATATCTGATTTTTTTGAATATAATTTAAGACTATATTTATTGTCTTGATAAGGAGGTACAAGATGAATCCTCGCATGCATGAAATATGGGACAAAACTTTAGATTTAATCAAAGTTGAACTAACCGAGGTAAGCTTTAATACATGGTTAAAAGCAATACAACCGGTATCTTTAACGGATAATGTATTTACTTTTACAGTACCTGACGATTTTACCAAAGGTATATTGGAGGCTAGATATCTCACATTAATAAGAAATGCTTTAAAGCAGGTTTCTTCAATTTATTATGATATACATCTAATAATTGGCTCTGAAGAAAAAGAATTAGTGGAAGAGCAAAGGAAACAAGAAAGAGCAGTTGATGAACAAACAAATAGCTCTTTGAACCCTAAATATACTTTTGATACCTTTGTAATTGGCAACAGCAATAGACTTGCACATGCTGCTTCAGTAGCAGTTGCTGAATCTCCTGCAAAAGCATACAATCCTCTATTTATATATGGAGGAGTTGGATTAGGTAAGACTCACCTTATGCATGCAATCGGACATTATATATTAAATCAAAATAAAAAGGCAAAAGTAGTTTATGTATCCTCCGAAACCTTTACAAATGAGCTTATAAACTCGATTAGAGATGATAAAAACGTAGAATTTAGAAATAAATATAGAACCATAGATGTTCTTTTGGTTGACGATATTCAATTTATAGCCGGTAAAGAAAGAACTCAAGAAGAATTTTTCCATACCTTTAACGCTCTTCACGAAGCGAATAAACAGATTATTATTTCCAGTGATAGACCACCAAAGGAAATACCTACACTAGAGGATAGGTTGCGTTCCAGATTTGAATGGGGATTAATAGCTGATATACAACCGCCGGATCTTGAAACAAGAATAGCTATCTTGAAGAAAAAAGCAAAAATTGAAAACTTGCAAATTTCTGATAATGTAATGCTTCTCATCGCAAAAAAGATTCAATCTAATATAAGAGAACTTGAAGGAGCATTAATAAGAATAGTCGCGTATTCTTCATTGACCAACGGAGAAATAAACGAAGCATTAGCAGAGGAAGCTCTTAAAGATATCATATCCAATATAAAACCCAAGATCGTTAGTGCAAATAACATAAAAGATGCAGTAGGCAGCTATTTCAACCTTAAAATTGAAGATTTCAATGCAAAGAAAAGGAACAGATCTATTGTTTATCCAAGACAAATTGCAATGTATCTTTGTAGAGAAATAACTGATTTATCACTTCCAAAAATAGGTGAAGAATTTGGTAGAGATCATACTACTATCATGCACGCCCATGAAAAGATATCAAATGATATCAAAATAGATCCCAATTTAAAATCCATTATAGAAGATTTGAGAAATAGAATCGAAAACAAATAAAATAGACTGTAAATAATTATTCGCCCCAAAAGGGGCGAAAACATTTATTATTTTATTTGCTTCTTGATATCTTGTAGATATGCTATTGATAAACTGTTGATAATTAATAATTAAATTTTTTTATCTTTTTTCTGTGGATAAACGACCCTAAATCCTCAACATTTTATTAACAGCAGGAATCCATATACTTCTAAACAAAAAAGGAGTTCTTAACAAATTCACAGCCCCTATTACTATTACTATTTATTATTTAATTTATATATATATAATTAAGGTTTTGGAGGTTATCCACAATGAAAATTATTACCAATAAAAATTTGCTGTTAAATAGCATCAATATTGTTCAAAAAGCAGTGCCGTCAAAAACCACACTTCCTATATTGGAAGGTATTCTTCTTGAAGCCAAAAACGGAAAGCTTAGACTTATCGGTACCGATTTAGAGGTTGGAATAGAAACAACCATAAATGTAGATGTTATAGTACCAGGTAAAACAGTAATTTCATCAAAAATGCTGGGTGAAATTGTTAGAAAGCTTCCAGATTCAGATATAGAGTTAGAAATGAAAGACAACAATATAGTTTATATAAAATGTGAGAACTCTAATTTTAAGATAAATGGTATGACTGCAGACGAATATCCTGATTTACCAACTGTAAAAAAAGAAAATGGAATTGTTATTACTCAAAATAAATTTAAAGAAATGATAAGACAAACTATATTTGCAGTATCTACAGATGAAATACGTCCAATACTAACAGGAGTTTTATTTGAGGTTGTAGGAGACAAGATCTCTATGGTTGCTTTAGATGGGTTTAGAATGGCAGTGAAGAATTGTAGTGTGATGAATGATACAAGCTTCAAATCAGTAATTCCCGGAAAATCTCTTTCTGAAATAGGAAAGATATTAGAGGATACAGAAGAACCTGTAAATATATACTTCTCAAAAAATCAAATTCTTGTTCAAGTACAGGACACAATCGTTATTTCAAGACTTCTTGAGGGAGAATTCATTAACTATAAACAAATAATACCTAATGACTATAAAATAAAGATTACAGTTAAAACTTCGCAGTTGATAGAATCTTGTGAGAGAGCAGCCTTGTTTGCAAGAGATTCCAGTAATAATATGATAAAGTTTGAATTAAATGATGATGTAATGTCTATCAAATCAAATTCACAGAATGGAGATGTTCAGGAAGAATTAAAGATTAACAAGCAGGGTGAAGATATTGAAATAGCATTTAATGCAAAATATTTTATGGATGTTTTAAAGGTAATAGAAAGCGACAATATTACGATAGAATTTACTACAAATATAAGCCCTAGTATATTAAGACCTTTAGACGACACAGGATACTTATACTTGATCCTACCTACCAGATTTAAAAAATAATGATATTTACCACCCAATGGTCTAATTTCTATATAAATGAACCAATGGGTGGTTTTATGTAGAGATAACAAATCTATAAAAATAAAAGCAGGTGATATAATGAAGGATATAAAAATAAATAGTGAATTTATAAAATTGGATCAATTTTTGAAATGGGCTGAAATTGCAAGCACAGGAGGAGAGTCAAAAGCGCTTATTATTGACGGTAAGATAAAGGTCAATAATGTAGTTGAGTTTGCAAGAGGCAAGAAGCTTTATGATGGATATATTATCGAGGTTTTAGGGAATCAGTACAAAATTGTGAGGGAATAGTATTAGCTATATGTTTCGTGCTAAACATTTTGTATTTTTCAATTAGCCCGAAATATTAACTGCTATTCATAAATCGCACAAACCTTTATATATTCTGATGTAAAATCTTTAGTGTGATTTAAATAGTAAGGAGTGCTTATTTTGCATATAAAGCATATTTCTCTAAAGAATTTTAGAAATTATGAGCATGAAGAAATAGAGTTAAATAATGGAGTTAATATATTTTATGGACAAAATGCTCAAGGTAAAACAAATATAATAGAGTCAATATATCTTTTGTCTACAGGTAAATCTCATCGATCTCAAAAAGATAGTGAGCTCATACGCTGGAGCAAAGAAGACTCAAAAATTAAGATAATCTATGAAAAAGAGAATATAGAAAACAACCTTGAAATGTATTTAAAGAAAAATCAAAAAAAAGCTATGAAGCATAATGGCGTAAAGCTTAGTAAAACAGGAGAGCTTTTAGGCAATCTTATAACAGTAATTTTTTCGCCAGACCATATGAAAATAATAAAAGAAGGTCCGGCAGAAAGAAGAAGGTTTGTAGATATTATACTTTCACAGATTAAGCCTGGATATTTTTATAGCCTGAGTCAATATGTTAAGCTTGTTATGCAAAGAAATAACTTATTGCTGCAGGCTAAAAGTAATGCAAAAATAATTGATACAATAGAAATATGGGATCAACAGCTAATAGAGTATGGCACCAAAATCATAAAAGAAAGAATAGAATTTCTTAAGCTTATAGAAAACTATGCAAATCAAATTCACAAAAGTATTACAAACAACAAAGAAAATTTAAAGCTGATTTATAAAAGCTCTATTGACTATATTGATCATAATGAAGAGCATATAAAAGAAATATTTCAGAGAGACCTGGATAAGTTTAGAAATATAGACATCCAACGAGGTGTGACACACAAAGGTCCTCATAGAGATGATTTATTGCTTTATATAAATGACATGGAAGTGAAGACATATGGCTCGCAGGGACAACAGCGTACAACTCTTTTATCACTAAAAATCGCAGAGCTTCAATTTATGAATTATGAAACAGATTCTTATCCAATTTTGTTATTGGATGATGTTTTTTCAGAACTTGACACTGAGAGGCAAATATTTCTTATGAAATTTATAAAGGATATTCAAACCTTTATTACCTGCACGGATGTGGAATATTTTAAAAATTTAAATCTAGAAAAGCACAGCCTATTTAATGTAATAGAAGGAAAAATATACAATAAATGATATTTTCTTATACAATGCTTTTAGTTTTTACTTCAAAGAGTTATAATGATAGGTGAGAAAATTCTAGGACAAGAATCAATCCTAAGGAGGCCAAATAGATGTTTATTCATTTAGGTGGAGATATTGTAATATCCATAAAAGATGTAATATCCATAATGGACATAGAATCAAGTAATTTATCAAATACAACGAAGGAATTTTTGAGTATAGCTGAAGATGAAGGTTTTATAAGAAAGATATCTGAAGATGAACCGAAAACCTTTATTCTTACAGAAAAAAACAATAAGACTATAATATACTTGTCTCCTATTTCCTCAGTTACATTGTACAAAAGAGCAGGTTTTATAGATAATATAGCACTTAAGTAGGTTTCGTATATATTTATTATTTTTTGGAGGTTGAGGCAAATTTATGGAGGAAAACAAGAATAGTTTACAGCAATATGAAGCAGAACAGATACAAGTCTTAGAAGGACTGGAGGCAGTGCGTAAAAGACCTGGTATGTATATAGGAAGTACCGGTGTAAAAGGCTTGCACCATTTGGTTTGGGAAATTGTAGACAATGCGGTTGATGAAGTGTATGAGGGCGGCTGCAGAAACATAAATGTAACTGTACATCAAGACAATTCAATTAGTGTAGAGGACGATGGAAGAGGCTTTCCTGTAGGAATACATCCCAAAATGGGTATACCCGCAGTTGAAGTTGCTCTTACTGTGCTGCATGCAGGCAGTAAGTTCGGAGGCGGCGGTTACAAGGTTTCCGGCGGTCTTCATGGTGTTGGTGTATCTGTAGTTAACGCATTATCAGAATGGCTGATTGTAAAGGTTAAAAGAGATGGCAAAATTCATCATCAAAAATATTCGAGAGGAAATTCTGTAACTAAGTTAACTGTAATTGGTGAAACAGAAGCTACAGGTACTACAGTATCCTTTAAGCCGGATCATGAGATATTTGAAGAATTAGAATATAACTACGACACCTTAGAGCATAGACTTAGAGAATTGGCATTTTTGAATAAAGGCGTTAAAATAAATTTAAAAGATGAAAGATATGAAGCAGAAAAAACCTTTATGTATGAAGGTGGTATTATATCTTTTGTAAAATATCTAAATAAAAATAAAGATCCATTACATGATGAGCCTATATATATTCATACAAAAAAGGATGAGCTAGAGGTTGAAGTTGCGGTACAGTACAATTCAAGCTACGCAGAAAACATCTTTAGCTTTGCTAATAACATAAATACCTTGGAAGGTGGAACACACGCAACCGGTTTTAAAAACTCCCTTACAAAGGTTATTAATGACTATGCCAGAAAGTATAAGTTTTTAAAAGAAAATGATGCAAATCTTCTAGGTGAAGACGTAAGAGAAGGTATTACAACAGTAATTAGCATAAAAATTCCTGATCCTCAGTTTGAGGGGCAAACCAAGACAAAGCTTGGTAATCCTGAAGTAAGAGGAATTATGGATGCTGTAGTCAGTGAACATTTTGAATCTTATCTTGAAGAGAATCCAGCAAGTGCAAAAATAATAATAGAAAAGGCACTTACTGCAGCCAGAGCAAGAGAAGCAGCAAAAAAAGCAAGAGAGCTTACAAGAAGAAAGAACGTGCTTGAAAGCACAAGCCTACCAGGCAAACTGGCTGACTGTTCAGAGAAAGATCCATCTTTAAGCGAAATATATATAGTTGAGGGTGACTCTGCAGGTGGGTCGGCAAAACAGGGAAGAGATAGAAAGAATCAAGCAATATTGCCATTAAGAGGTAAAATACTTAACGTAGAAAAAGCAAGATTAGACAAAATCCTTTCCAGTGAACAGATAAAGAACATGATCACTGCTTTTGGAGCAGGAATAAGCGATGATTTTAATATTGAAAAAATGCGTTATCATAAGATTATCCTTATGACAGATGCTGACGTAGATGGTTCACATATAAGAGTATTGCTTCTTACATTCTTTTACAGATATATGAGACCTCTTGTTGATGCAGGTTATGTTTATATTGCACAACCTCCTCTTTATGCTCTAAAGAATAAAGCAGGAACTAAGGTTTTTGGATATGCATTTAATGATAAAGAGCTTAATGAATTATTGAAAAAGCATAAGGATACAAGTATTCAGAGGTATAAAGGTCTTGGAGAAATGAATGCGACACAGCTTTGGGATACAACCATGAATCCTGAACAAAGAACGATTTTGCAGGTTACCTTGGAGGATGCAGTTGCAGCGGATGAAATATTCACTATACTTATGGGTGACAAGGTTGAGCCAAGGAGAGAGTTTATTGAAAACAATGCAAAGTATGTAAGAAATCTAGACGTATAGTACAAAAAATATATATGTTACGAAATATACATTAGATTTATATACAAAAGAAGAGTTTTTGGAGGTAATTGTATTGGATATAGAAAAACAAAGTGTAGTTCCAATTAACATAGAAGATGAGGTCAAAAAATCCTTTATAGATTATGCGATGAGCGTAATAGTATCTCGTGCACTGCCAGATGTAAGAGACGGTCTTAAGCCGGTTCATAGACGTATACTTTATGCTATGAATAATTTAAATTTTACACCAGATAAGCCTTACCGTAAGTCAGCTACTACGGTAGGTGAAGTTTTGGGTAAATATCACCCACATGGTGATGCAGCAGTATATGATACCATGGTCAGAATGGCACAGGATTTCTCATATAGATATCAATTGATAGATGGACATGGGAACTTTGGTTCTGTAGACGGAGACAGTGCAGCTGCTATGCGTTATACAGAAGCAAGAATGTCCAAGATAGCTACAGAGCTATTAAGAGATATTGATAAAGAAACAGTAGATTTTTCAGCAAATTACGACGATAGTCTAAAAGAACCTGATGTGCTTCCTTCAAGATATCCTAACCTTTTGGTGAATGGTGTTAATGGTATAGCTGTTGGTATGGCGACTTCAATACCTCCTCACAATTTGGGAGAGGTAATTGACTGCGTGGTAGCAACAATTGATAACCCTGAAATTGAATTAGATGAAATGATGAAGCATATAAAAGGTCCGGATTTTCCTACTTACGGCATCATAATGGGAAGAGAAGGAATAAAGAAAGCTTATGCTACCGGAAGAGGAAAGGTTATTGTTAGAGCCAATGCAGAAATAGAGCAAATGTCCGGTAATAAATCTAGGATATTAATATCAGAAATCCCTTATCAAGTGAACAAAGCTTCAACAATAGAGAAGATAGCAGAGCTTGTAAAGGAGAAAAAAATAGAAGGCATATCAGATCTTAGGGATGAATCAGACAGAACAGGTATGAGAATAGTTATAGAGCTTAAGAGAGATGTCAATGCAAATATAATTCTTAATCAGCTTTATAAGCATACTCAGCTTCAGGACACTTACAGCATCATAATGCTTGCTCTAGTGAACGGACAACCAAAGGTTTTAAATCTAAAAGAGATTATTAAGCATTATATAGCTCATCAAGTAGATGTATTTACTAGAAGAACAGAATTTGATCTAAGAAAAGCAGAAGCAAGAGCTCATATATTAGAAGGCTTGAGAATAGCTCTTGACAATATAGATGAAATTATCAGCATAATTAGAGGCTCAAAGACTGTACCGGAAGCAAAGCAAAGAATGATGGAGAGATTTGGACTTTCTGAAGCACAATCAGATGCTATCGCAGAAATGAGATTGAGAACACTGACAGGCTTGGAAAGAGGCAAGATAGAAGAAGAGTATCTTGCATTGATAAAGGATATTGAATATTATAGATCCTTGCTTGCCAACCAATTTAAAATGCTAATGGTAATAAAAGAAGAACTTTTGGAAATAAAGAAAAAATATGCAGATGTGAGAAGATCCAGAATTACAGCTTCTCTTGAAGAGCTGAATGACGAAGACTTTATAGAAGAGCACGAAGTTGCAGTTACGATCACTCACTTTGGTTACGTGAAGAGACTTCCTGCAGATACTTACAAGAGTCAGAGACGTGGAGGCAAAGGAATAACAGGATTGCAAACAAGAGAAGATGACTTTGTAGAGCATCTATTTATAACCTCTACGCATAATTATATTTTATTCTTTACGAATAAAGGTAAGATGTATAAATTAAAAACTTATGAAATACCTGAAGCCGGCAGACAGGCAAAAGGTACTGCATTGGTTAATCTTCTGCAGTTGGATCCTGATGAAAAAGTTAGTGCAGTCATAAATATTAAGGATTTCCAAGATGGTAAATACCTGATATTTATGACAAAACACGGATTGGTCAAGAAAACAGAACTGCAAGAGTATGAGACATCCAGAAACACAGGAATAACAGCGATCACCTTATTGGAACAGGATGAGTTGATTTCTGTTAAGCTTACAAGAGGTACAACAGAGCTTATAACTGTTACGCAAGATGGTATGTCTATAAGATTCGACGAAAACGATGTTCGAAGCATGGGTAGAGGAACACAAGGCGTAAAAGGTATTAACCTTGATAAAAACGATGCAGTTATCGGTATGGATATCATAGAGGAGACAGCAGATTTGCTGGTTATCAGCGAAAACGGCTTTGGAAAAAGAACTCCTCTTGTAGAATACAGAATTCAGTCAAGAGGCGGTAAAGGAATACTTACATCAAAGATAACCAATAGAACAGGTGAACTTGTCGGCATGAAAGTAGTAAAAGAAAATGATGAGATCATGCTTATAAATACAAGCGGCATCATCATAAGAATCAATGTAAATGAAATTTCAGAGCTGGGAAGAAGCACTCAAGGTGTAAAGGTTATGAGAGTAGATGAAAGTGACAGCATCGTATCAATAGCAAAAATCAGCGCAGAATTAGACATATAAAAAGGTTTTTCTGTAGTATTATTGAATTATAGTAAAATAAACCTTCATACTCGTTATAACAAGATTTATTGAAAGTTTTTTGCACTTGTTGCAAAAAACTACCCAAGGCGTTTCAACGAGGCAGGGGGATATATGCCCACCTCCTGTTGCTGAAATCGGAACCCGCCACTTATAGAAGTGAGGGACATATTTTTGCCTCGTTATAAACAAAAGCTGTTAAACTGAATATCGGTTTAATAGCTTTTTTAATAAGCTTAAAGGAGGCGGTTTTTTGACTGAAAAAATTTTAAAAGTGAGATTAGCAGAGTTAGTAGTTGGAGATATCGTTGCAAAAGACATATATGGTATTACGGGAGGTATACTAGTTAAAAAAAATTCAGAAGTTAACAATTCAATCATGCAAAAGCTTTATAAATGTTATAACGGCTATATTTTTGTATATAGGAAGGTCAATAAAGGAAATAATATAAATAGAATTAACATCAATCAAATCATTTTAAAAGAAGTAGAAGATATTATTGATACTACAGCCAAGAAATTTCTTAAGGAAAATAAAGATATAGATCAAATAAAAAAAATAATATCAGAAGTATTAAATAATGATAGTATTATTAAGCTTTTGATAACTATAAGACCTTTGGGAGAAAATGTATTCAATCATAGTATAAATGTAGCGCTTTATTCTCTATGTGTTGGCAAGGAGATGTTTATGCCTTACAACAGATTAAAAGTCCTCGGTACAGCTGCAATATTACATGATATAGGAATGCATAGGGTGTCAAAGGATATTATATATAAAGCGCAGCCTCTAAATGATGAAGAAAAAAAGATTCTACAAATGCACCCAAGATACAGTTTTGAAATTTTACAACAAAAAAACGGCATCAATTTAGAAATATCAAGTATCGTATTACAGCACCATGAGAGATCTGACGGTACAGGTTATCCAAATGGCTTAAGAAATGACAAAATACATCAAATGTCCAAAATAATAAGCATATGTGATATATTTGATGCACTAACAAGTGATAGACCTTATAGGCAAAGGTTTGAAAAAAATGAGAGTATAGAATATCTTCTTAGTGCAGGAGAAAACACCTATAGCTCTGAAATAGTACAAGGCTTGGCAAACAGCATAAGTATCTATCCTTTTGGCAAGTGGGTTATGCTTTCAACTGGAGAAATAGGAATCATTGTAAATCAAGAAGAAGAAAACATTCTCAATTACAGACCGATAGTAATGATTTATATTGGGTCAAATGGGAATGAGCTAGAAAAACCTTTGATCATAGATTTATCTTTAAGAATAAATGATGATATAAGTATAGAAAAAATGATATAAATTAAAATAATTTAAAAAATCAGTTGACATAATAGTATTAGGCATGATAAGATAAGATTCCGGTCAAGCGACAAGCTAGCCGAAAGAAACAGACAAGATGGTGAAGACATAAAGTATAGAATGATTAAAAAAATATGTTGACAAAGATCACGTATTTTGATATCATAGTAAAAGTCGGCGCTAGACGTTGACAGACACATTAATGACTTGCTAAGGCAAGTACATTAACTAGTGACTTCAGAATAAATTCTGACAGCCACAAATTAATGATTTTCGAATGCAAATACATTAACTAAATGGTCCTTGAAAACTAAACAGTGTAACGAAACCAAGAAAATTAATTCTTTTGAGTAGGTTCAAACAATTAGTTGATATCACAGTTA
>MGOS01000117.1:5862-7385 GCA_001797185.1 Clostridiales bacterium GWB2_37_7 | reverse complement strand
TCAAGGACCATTTGCTTTTTATGGTGACACTGAAAAACTTGTCTCACACTCACCGTTTTATTAGCGACTACGTTTCCGTCGCCGCTTTAATAATATAACATAATAAAAAAACTATCACAATGCCTTATGTCCATTATTTTTGACCATATTAACGAATTATATACATTATTCTTTCGTATCCTTCATTATACGCGATAATCATTTAATATTTGTTCTTTTATTGATTATCAAATGGATCATGTGTTGGCACAAAGTTTAGATAGTCATTGTTATCATTAGGTACACTTATATAGCTTTCTGGAACATCACCTACAAGGATTGTATCAAGTCTAAAATTCTTCTGCAACAAACTTAGATATGAATGCTTTTATAGTAATATTATTCTCTTCTATTATTATTTCCTTTATCAAACTATGGAGTATTTTATTTTTTTCTGATATTGTCATGTTCTGAAAATAATCTTCTATTAACTTTATCAAATTGTATATATCGATATTTGCATCAAGCTTATCAGTATGATATTTGTCTATTTGTTCCTTATAATATATATCGGTTACAAATATCCTTTCTATTTCATCTTTGTTCATCATCCATGTGCTTACTTTTTTCCAAATAACTTCTTCCAGCTCTTCTGCTTTATATAGTTTGCTATTGCATCTTTTGGGAGCTGGTAAATCATAATTGTATTTATTTACACAGCAGTAATATCTATTTTTAGCAGCATTGTTTTTTGATACAGTTTTTCCTGACATCGTCCCGCCGCAGCTTCCACAAATCGGTAGTCCAGATAGCAAAAATGATGGGTATTCACTCTTTTTATATATTCTTTTGCTTTTATCCAAAATTGTCTTAGCTTTTTCCCATACATATTTATCTATTATTGCTGGTATTTCAATACCGATCCATTGTTCTTTTGGCTTTTCAACAATACTGACCTTATCCTGTTTCTTTTTGAATTTGTTAAGCTTATAATCTCTCGTGTCATATCTTCTAATATATATGGTTCCTGTATAAGAAAAGTTTTTTAGAATTCTGTTGATACTTACTCTGCTCCAAAGCTTGCCTCTCATGCTGGGTATACTGAGCTCGTTTAATCTGTCGGCAATTTTGGATGGACCCAAATTTTCCTGCAGCAGCCAGTTATACATCTTTTGAACCACCTTCGCCTGATCCTCATTGACTTGTAAGCAATCTGTTTCTTTGTTAAATTTATATCCATATATATTAGGGTTATGTGTTAAAAGCTTTTGATATGCTTTTGCTCGCTTACCTAACTCAGTTCTTATTTTTAATCTTGCTCTTTCGTATTCATCAACGGCTGCCATGATGGTTATTTGAAATCTTCCTTCAGCTGTATCTTCGAAGCTGCTTCGCACAAATATAAGCTTGACTTTATACTTTTTAATATTGTCGATTAATATTAGCTGATGAGACACATTCCTTGAAAGTCTACTGGGGTCATAACAGATAAAATAGTCTACAGAGTGTCTCTTCATGGTTTCCAAAGCATTTAAAAGCATTGG
>MGOS01000117.1:852-5840 GCA_001797185.1 Clostridiales bacterium GWB2_37_7 | reverse complement strand
TTTTGCTTTTTTTATACATTCATATCTCTGTGCTTGCAGAGAGAAGCCTTTTTCAGCTTGTTCTTCAGTGGATACTCTTAAATAAATTATGGCTTTTTTCATTTTGTAATACCTCACTCAAGCATCCTTTTATTATTTTCAAAAGTACTTCTCTATATATTTCTTCTTGCAAATTTTCCTCTTCGATTGCCTCAACAAAGATTTCATAATTCATACAAATCTCCCCTATAAATTGTTTATGTATTTATATGCCATAATAGTTTGTACAAATTCAAAAATAGTTTTTCACAAAAAAAAGACCTCGTTTTTTCGAGGCCACTGATATCCTTTTCATTTTAAACAGTTCACTATAGCTTTTTTCAAGTTCATGTTTCATCCAATTAGAGTCAATAAGCTGCCCCCTTCCCATAGCAGCAAGATCCCTAAGTTATTGCTAATCAAATAATCTGCTTTCTCTGGTACTCTTCTGTCATTTAGCCTATAATATCGTAATATCCTCTCGGTCTGTTGGTTATATTATCCTTCGTAGATTCAAACCAGTTAAAATACTTTTCAGTACCCAGTATACCTGCTTCAACCAAAGCATTTTTTTGTGCCTCGGATATTTCAAAATCTGTTGTTTTTATACCTAGAGAGTCTATATAAACTGACCTTTGCCAGTCATCGCTGTGTAAATGGCGATTTTGCTGACTATCCAACAAAGTCGTAATCAACCTTTTTATATAATCGAAAAAATCTCTGATTTCATAGTGCTCTGGTTTTTCCAAGCCTTCAAACATCTTTATCTCATTCCAAGAGTCTAGTCTAAATCCTAATGTTTCCATATTGAATACATAAGCGCTCATTTCATTTATATTGCCATGACCGTTGACTTCATTATAGTAATCAGTGGTGCGGAAGTGTCTATCAATATAACTTCTTCTATCAAATAACTTAATAGGATAATTCTCTAAAGCACCCCCATCAACACATACATCCTTGTATTTGTTACGTACTGCGGTAAAAAATAAGGGTATTGACATTGAAACTCTTACCCCCTCTACCAAGGTCATTTCAGGTGAATGCATATGAGAAAATATTTCTGCAAAGCCTGTGGATAGATTTGTACCAATTAAGTATAGCTGCCTTCTTAACTTTAGATTGTCAAGCTCAAGAAAAGTAGTAAGTCTGCTACCTGTCTTTTGTTCTACCAAGTCACCTATCCAATTTTGAAAATAATCTCCCTTATACCAGCCGAAGTCTTTTAACAACCTCTCTGTATCACGAATTACTCCCCAAGAGGAATCCAAGAATCTTTCAAAATTCATAGTCCACAATATTTCCTTTATCTCAGCTACAGAAAAATCCAGTGCAAGCAACAAAGCCACTATAGCACCGGCAGAGGTTCCGCCTACACGCTTAATATTTTGAAGCACACCTTTTTGCTCTAAAACACTCAAAGCTCCTATATAGGCAATACCTTTTACTCCTCCACCTTCAAAGACCAGGTTTCTAAAATGATATTTCATAACACCACCTCTCTAAATATTTATTCTATATATTTGGCTTTATGAATAAAAAATGCATCTCCCGTCGCGCTATTTGACCCTAAGGAACCCTATGGTTCCCTTCGACGGATGCAAGCATCCTGAGCACCCTCCTTTAACGGCATGGGGATTCTCTCATCATATCAGAAACTCCATCTTCCTTCACACTAGAATATTCGCCTCATTGAACACTGATTTCCCATATATTCCGTATTTCACAACAGGTCCCCCATTGAATAGGAAATTATACTTTCCTATTCAATAAAAAAAGCACAGATATATCTGTACTGAATAGTTTCCGTATGGATACAATGCTTACAATGATTGTTTCAGAAATTGGTACATGCGTAGAAACCTCCACGTTGTTGTTAATAAAGGGAGCAATAATTCTAATATTTGTTTCAACAAACAGATATATATTGTGCCGAGTCATATTAATACCCGTTGTCTCTGTTTCAGGCTTATAATCTACCTTAACGGAACC
This sequence comes from Clostridiales bacterium GWB2_37_7, assembly GCA_001797185.1. Classification (GTDB taxonomy): domain Bacteria; phylum Bacillota; class Clostridia; order Lutisporales; family Lutisporaceae; genus GWB2-37-7. The sequence continues at coordinate 3,830 of MGOS01000117.1, read as the reverse complement.
TATCGGCTGTATTCTGACATTAATAAATGGACCTGTGTTTGCAAGCAGCTGACTGCCAAATACATTGGCTATAGGAATCTTCAAGCTCTTTGTTTCAATGTTTTCTAGCGCCTCTTGAATTGCCAAGGTAGTCTCCCCCGCCAGCCTATTCATTAAAATAGGATCAATCTTAAGCATTGTTACCTTTCCATCTTTATCAATCATTACAGTTACCAAATCTTTATATTCGTTTTGGGTGATTTTTCTATAAGCTACCTCATTTATTGCCTGAGTTGCTATTATGCGAGCCTTATTTTCAGACATGGCTAGTATTGTAGGTTTTAGATTTCTTTCTAGTATAAAATACAAAAATATTATAATACATACCAAAAATGTTAATAATATCAAAAAAGATCGTTTAGCAGTGTTTCTTTTTTTATAGAAATATTTTTGTTTCATACGCATACACCCCCTCCATATTAATATATGTTGAAAAGATGAATATGTTACCGATTTTTAAGACACAGATTTTGCTAGAATTGCTATAAGGCTTATATTATGTTATAATTATTGTTATTATGGCAGGTCTATTAAGGAGGTATACAATGGAAAACGATAAGACTGCCTCATCAAATCCAAGGAAAAAGAAAAAGCCAAAGAGGATAAAAACTTCTAAAGTACTTATAAGAATAATATTAGTTTTATTATTAGTGATTCTTATAGGAGGCTTTGTTGGATTGGGTACTGCTTTTGCTTGGATTAAAAGTGCTAAGCCTTTGAATATTGATGAGCTGTTTTCTTTAAACCAGACTACATATATAGTAGACGATAAAGATAATATAATCGATAAGCTTCATGCTAACGAGAATAGAACAATAGTGTCCTTAGGTGAAATACCTAAACAACTGCAGGATGCTTTTATCGCAATAGAGGATAAAAGATTTTACAGCCACTTTGGAATAGACATCTATAGAATCTTTGGAGCAGCCAGAGTAAATATACAGACAGGTAAATTTTCTCAAGGCTTCAGTTCCATAACTCAACAACTCATAAAGAAAGTATATTTGACAGATGAGAAGAAATTAAAAAGAAAAGTAATAGAAATGTACTATGCCATACAATTAGAAAGACGCTTTACAAAGGATCAAATATTAGAAGCCTATTTGAATACAATTCCCTTAGGCCACAATGTCGCAGGAGTCAAAGAAGCCGCATTATATTACTACGGCAAGGAGTTGGATCAATTAACCTTGGCAGAAAATGCTATGCTGGCAGGTATTACCAACAACCCCTCTCTTTACTCGCCCTACAGACGTTTTGATTATGCAACAAAACGCAAGGAATTAATATTGGGTGAAATGCTTAAGCAGGGTAAAATAAGCAATGATGAGTATGAGCAGGCCAAAAGTGAAGAAATTAAACTTTCAAAGATAGAAAGCGAAATTGAAACCTCATACTTTGCCGATATGGTAATAAATGATGTATTAGAGGTCTTTGAAAATAAACTGGGATATACACAAGAAGAGGCACAGCTTAAGCTTTTTAATGGTGGACTAAAAATAGTTTCAACAATAGATACAGATATTCAAAATGCTGTTGAAGCCTCCTTCAAAAATGAAGCGGTATTTCCTAAAAGTAAAACGGATGCAAATGGACAAATACAGCCCGAAGCTGCTGCAATCGTTATTGAGCATGCGACAGGTCAAGTAAAAGCAGTAATGGGTGGACGCAGTGAAAAGGTTAGAAGAGGTCTAAACAGGTCAACTCAATCCTTAAGACAGCCTGGTTCAACAATCAAACCATTGTCAGTATATACACCTGCTTTAGACAACGGCTATACAATAGCATCTGTAATAGATGATGCGCCAATAACCTATGGCAATTACTCACCAGATAACTACAGTGACAAATTCAGTGGACTCGTTACTATAAGAGAAGCTATCCAACAATCTTTAAATGTAGTAGCAGTTAAAATTGTACAAGATTTGGGTGCTTCCAGATCTGCAGATTATTTGAAGAGATTTGGCATAACCACGCTCGTTACAGAACTTGATAAAAACGGAAACAGCGATATGGGATTGAGTTCATTGGCACTGGGAGGCTTGACAAAGGGTGTAAAGCCAATAGAAATGGCCGCAGCATACAGTGTTTTTCCTAACAAGGGTGTATATAACAAGCCCATTAGTTTTACAAAAATTTACGACCAAGATGGAAATCTTATATATGAAAATAAGCCAATTAAAGAAAGGATCATAAGTGAGCAAGTTGCTTATCTAATGGTTGATATTATGCAGGGTGTTGTAAACGGTGGAACAGGCGGACGTGCAGCATTGCCAAATATGCCTGCAGCAGGTAAAACCGGAACAACAACCAGGAACTTGGATGCTTGGTTTATAGGGTATACTCCATACTACACAACTGCTGTATGGATGGGACATGATGAACCAAAGAATTTAGGTTTTACTGGCGGAAATTATCCTGCGATGCTTTGGAAAGATATTATGACTGGTATCCATAAAAATCTTCCCACCAAAGACTTCGAAATGCCCAGTGGTTTGATAGCAGTAGATATTTGCACAGAGTCAGGTAATAGACCTTCAGAATTATGTGCCTTAGATCCAAGAGGTTCCACCATTAGAACTGAAATCTTTATTAAGGGCACCGAGCCAGCTATTGATGACATTTGTGACGTTCATGTTGTTCGTGACATTGATATTTCCACAGGCAAATTGGCTACACCAGATACTCCGTCATCCTTGGTGCAATCCAAGGTATTTATACAGCGGCCAGAGCCTTATGTACCAAATGAAGACGGCAAGATTCCCGAAGACGCTATCTATGAGGCACCTATTGAATATAGTCCGCCTCAAAGCAGCCCAACAATACCAATTGATCCGACATATCCCGGAGATAATGGTACAGAGCCCGATGATTATGATACAGAACCTGATGAAGAAGGTACTGGAGCTATACCAGATGAACCAACAGCTCCAACTCTT
>MGOS01000117.1:0-843 GCA_001797185.1 Clostridiales bacterium GWB2_37_7 | reverse complement strand
CTTCGGTTTATTATTTCCTGCATTGCTTTTGTAATAACAGGTGAACCTATACCACAGCCATCTTTGCCGTCCATCTTGCCAGGATCTCCTATTCCTACAATTACAGGTATATCTATCATATTTAGTATATCAACTGTATCTCCATAAATAACCTTTCCGTCTTGAGGTTTTCCATATTTGTTTACAGTTTTTTTTACAATATTGCCGTACTTTGTAATTGAAAAATCAGCTTCAATTCCCAGGACACCTACTGTATTTGATGCCACAGCAATTACACCGATGATTTCAATATCACTACATTTTGCTAATTCTCTTATTACATGCTCCCCGCTGCCTTCCCCAATATTGCCTTTATCATCTGCCATCACAATTATGGGGTCCCATTTGGCTTGCCTAATAAGCTCTACTACCTTTTTACCGGGTAAGTGTGAGGGGTTCCCTGCTGATTTTGATATGCATCTCGCACCTATATTTGATGCGGCTATCTCTATAGCCTTCCTTGCTACTCGATCTCCATCAGTTACAATTATGACCCTTCTTTTCTGTATATATTGTTCATCCATCAATAACTCCTATCTTTTAGATCTAGGATTAAATAAAATTGACATCATATATCCAAATACAATGGCTCCTGCAATACCACCTGCTGTACCAGTAATGCCTCCTGTAAATGCCCCGATAATACCATTTTCCTTGACTCCCTCGATAGCTCCTTTGGCTAAAGCATAGCCAAAACCAGGCAAGGGCACTGTCGCTCCTGCACCACCGATATCAACTAGCTTTTGATAAATTCCCAAACCTTGTAGTATTGCGCCCAATGTAACAAACAATACCAAAACTCTT
>MGOS01000116.1:21098-24038 GCA_001797185.1 Clostridiales bacterium GWB2_37_7 | reverse complement strand
TATGGGTGCTATCGATATCAATGCACTGAATGGAGTAAGCATTAAAATTGAACAGCATGAATTTGTTGCTATAGTTGGACCATCTGGATCTGGAAAATCAACACTTATGAATATGATTGGGTGTCTGGATACCCCTACATCCGGAGCGTGCTTTATTGACGGAGTAAAGGTCAATGGATTAAATGATAGTCAGCTTGCAGATATCCGCAATCAGAAGATAGGCTTTATATTCCAGGGCTTTAATCTGCTGCATAAGCTGTCCGCCATTGAAAATGTTGAATTGCCTTTGATTTATCAAGGGGTCTCGGCAAAGGAGCGATATGAAAGATCTATAACGGCCTTAAAGGAAGTAGGCTTGGAGGATAGAATTCATCACAAGCCCAGTGAGCTTTCAGGTGGTCAGCAACAAAGAGTTGCAATTGCAAGGGCTTTGGCTAGTGCTCCTCCATTAATTTTGGCGGATGAGCCTACGGGTAATCTTGATACAAAATCAGGCAAGGAGATTATAGGAATACTGCACGAGCTGCATAGAAAAGGAAATACCATCGTTCTAATAACCCATGATAATGAAGTAGCCATGCAGGCCAAAAGAATTGTTCGAATGCAAGATGGAATGATTACTGAAGATAGGAAGGTGGTTTGATGGGATTTCTGCAAGCCTATAAAATGGCAATAAAAAGCATCCGAAACAATAAGGTGCGATCCTTCCTTACTATGTTGGGAGTAATTATTGGCGTTTCATCTGTAATTGCTGCAGTGGCATTTGCACAGGGCAGTACTAAGAGTGTAACAGATTCAATATCTCAATTGGGAACAAATTTGATACAAATCAATATTGTGGGTAGAAACAGCAATAGAAGTATTACCTACGAGGACTTGAAAGCTTTTAGCCAGGAAAACAGTGAGGATATATCTGCTATTGCGCCTCAAGTTTCATCAAGCGGTACTGTGAAGTATCAAACGAAAAATACAGAAACATCTATCATAGGCACAAGTCCGGAATATGAAGAAATAAAAAGCCTCCATGTTCAAAGCGGACGATTTCTTTTGGATATAGATGTAGAATATCTGCAAAAGGTTGCTTTGGTCGGTACGGCAGTTGTTAATGAGTTGTTTGAAGGGCAAAATCCCCTAGGTAAGAGTATAAAAATAAATGGACAGATTTTTACAGTTGTCGGGGTGTTGGAGGAAAGAGCAGGAGGGCAGGATCAATCGGAGGATGATCAAATAATTATTCCGGTTACAGTATCACAAAGATTGATGCGATCTGCTGCAATAAGGAATTTCTCTATACAAGCAACTACGCCGGAAACCATAGACCGTGCAATGGAAAAACTCAATGCCTTGCTTTTTGATGTATACAAAGATGAGAATACCTACAGAGTATTTAATCAGGCAGAGACACTTTCTACACTGAATGAAGTAACCTCCAGCATGACAGCGGTGCTAGCTGGAATAGCAGCTATCTCGCTAGTAGTTGGTGGCATTGGGATTATGAATATCATGCTGGTCTCAGTAACTGAAAGAACAAGGGAGATCGGGATAAGAAAAGCAATTGGAGCAAAAAGGAAGAATATTCTAGTACAGTTTCTTATAGAAGCAGTGCTGGTAACAGGAATTGGAGGCTGCATAGGGGTATTGATTGGTGTGGGAATTATCAGGTTTATTATAGAGGGTATGAACATTGTTCCTGCTGTATATTCCATACCATGGATGGTTTTGTCCTTTGGAATATCCTTGCTTGTTGGGGTGATATTTGGGATGTTTCCAGCTTACAAAGCAGCTAGTTTGAATCCTATAGAGGCTTTGCGCCATGAATAATTAAGGTTTCTGCTCTTTTGAATAAATATGTAGCACTAAATACTATTATTGGCAATGTAATAGAGATATTCCTCTGGGGTAATGAAGCTTTACCTCGGAGGATTATTCCTTATGTAAAGCATTTAGTGATTTATATATAGTGCAGAAATTTCTTTGCTTTTACTGAAACTTTTAGAAGGATATGGAGTCTAATCATTTAGTATAATATGGTATCCTATGCAGAGGTCTACTAATTCTTACAATTATGTTAAATAACTGTGAACAAGAAGGTTATTTGGATGTAAATGTTAAAGTAATATATAAAGTATTTCTCTGTATAAAAATGATAAGGAGTAGAGTATGAAGAATTTTTGTAGAACTATTATTACCTTAATCATCTTTTCGATGCTGCTGCCGGCCTCTATGGCTTTTGGAGAGGCAGATACACCTGAAAAGACTGATCTACGTGGAGTATGGGTTTCAACTGTAGTAAACATTGACTACCCCACAAAGCCTACTACTGATGTTGAAGTGCTAAAAAGCGAGGCTATAAAAATACTGGATAATGCTAAGGCTATGAGGATGAATGCTGTTTTTTTGCAGGTGCGTCCTAGCTCTGATGCAATATACAAGTCTAAAATCTTTCCTTGGTCTAAGTATTTAACCGGAACCCAAGGTGTGATGCCTGCAGATAATTTTGATCCCCTAGAGTTTTGGATAACGGAGGCCCATAAAAGAGGAATTCAACTTCAGGCATGGCTTAATCCATACAGAGTAACAAAGAAGAGTGGCAACGAGCCGGCACATGATTTTGACTCTTTAGACCCCAATAATCCTGCAAAGCTGAATCCAGAATGGGTAGTTAAGCATTCGGATGGCAATCTTTATTATAATCCTGGAATACCAGAGGTTAGAGAGCTTGTGATAAATGGTATTTTGGAAATAATAGAAAACTATGATGTGGATGGGATTCATTTTGATGATTACTTTTACCCGGGTAGCAATTTTGCAGACCAAGCTACATATGAAAAATACGGAAAAGGCTATACGGATATAAATAGCTGGCGCAGGGCAAATGTAGATACACTTATCAGGGATTTGTCCAATGCAATCAAAGCTACTTCAAAAGATGTGAGCTTT
>MGOS01000116.1:13430-21087 GCA_001797185.1 Clostridiales bacterium GWB2_37_7 | reverse complement strand
TTTTGGCATATGGGCAAATAAAACCACCAATCCCCTTGGCAGTGATACAAAAGGAAATCAATCTTTTTATAATCAGTATGCTGATACTAGAAAATGGGTAAAAGAGGGCTGGCTGGATTACATAGCACCGCAGATATATTGGAATATAGGATATACAATTGCCGACTATAGCAAGCTGGTAGCTTGGTGGGAGGATGTTGTTAAGGACACAGAGGTTAAGCTGTATATCGGACAAGCAGCCTATAAATCCAACAACCCTACCATCGACAGCCCTTGGTATGGAGTAACAGAGATGGAAAAACAGTTGCTATTAAACTCAAATAGCTCGGAGGTGGATGGAAGCATATTCTTCAGCTATAGATCCTTTATGGACAGGCCATCTTTGGCAGCAGCTGTAAAAGGATTTTATGAGCAAAAAGATGGTATTGCTGCAAATATACCTGTAAATGTTGCTCGTCCTTCAACAAACTTAAGAACCAGTCTTAATCAGTTCTATATAATTGGTGCTTCTGACCCAAGCAAGCCTTTGTTTTTGAATGGCAAGGCTGTAGAAGGACGTTCTAAGAGCGGATATTTTGGCGTTCTAGTGCCGCTGCAAAATGGACAGAATGTATTGACCTTTGCACAGGAAGGGTCTTATACAACGCGTGTTATTTATAGAGATGTAGCAGCAGCTGCAGTGGCAAAGCCCATGGCAGTCGCGGAGGTTCCTGTGGCTTCTGTTTTCCCGCAAGCCCTAGAGTATCGTAGTCCGGGAGAAAAAATCACCTTCACCAGTCAAGCGCCAAAAGGCTCTATTGTAACAGTAAAAATAGGAGATGAAGTCTACAATATGCAGCCAACAAAGATTGTTCCAACTGAAAAGGTGGCATACCCGGACAAATATACCTTTGTTTATACAGTTCCGAACTATGATGGAGTACCTCGTATTATAGATCTTGGAGCGCCAGAGTATACTACATACTATAATGGGGTTGCAAAGACGACGAAGGCACCAGCAACCTTTGGCATCATAATGAACAATTCGCCATTCTATGCAGAGGTCATAAAGGATGTAATAAACACCTATCAAACGCCTACTACTGTGAATGGTGCTGCATACGAGCTTTACGGAGGAATGATAGATAGCATAACTGCAGTTGCAGGCAGCTATATCCGATTATCTTCAGGGCTATGGGTAAACAAAAGCGATGTAAAAGCTTATACAACTGAAATGCCGCTATCACCGATAATAACCAAGTCTGAATATATAGCTGGTGAGAAATGGGATGAATTAAGGTTTGAAATATCTTCTCCTACAGCTGCAATAGCAGATTATAATGGAACCAACTTAAAGCTCAATATTTCAAATGCGAGTCCTGATGCAATGCTTGTGCAGCCAGACAACTCACTTTTTGCTTCAGCAGCAATTACAAGAACTGGAAGCAACGCTGAATATACTTTTACACTGAAAGAAAATCAGACTATTGAAGGCTACTATATTGAGAAAACGGATCAGGGCTTGGTTTTACGTATAAAACGAGCTGTAATAGCACAATCCGGCGAATTCCCCCTAGTTGGAATGACTATCATGCTTGACCCGGGACATGGGGGAAGTGACCCTGGAGCAGTGGGACCTTTGGGTGCGAAATATCCGGAGAAAGCTATTAATCTAGATACTGCATTTAAACTTAAGTCAGAGCTAGAAGAGCTAGGAGCAACTGTGCTTATGACAAGAACAGTGGATAAGGACGTTACGCTTGACGAACGGCTTACTGCTTCAAGAAATGCAAGACCTGATATGTTTATATCCATTCATGCTAACAGCATGGGTGACAATGTGGATATATCCAAGGTTGATGGCTTCTCAGTATTCTATAAAGAAAAACTAGCAGAGCCGCTTGCAAATAGGATATTCAACGATACCATAGGTTCTTTGAGTCGTAATAATAAAGGACTGCATGTAAGAAATCTCTATGTTACACGTGGTACTTGGACTCCCTCAATATTATTTGAAAGTGGGTTTGTTCCAAATCCTAATGAATTTGAGTGGTTGATTGATGGAAATGAGCAGGCAAAATTAGCTAAAAGCGTTGCTGAATCCGTTGTAAAATACTTTACACTAAAACCTATTGAATAGTAAATCTTAAATAACTTGATATCTGTGGTGCCTGGCACCACAAATATCAAGTTATTTTTATTGTATTTATTGCTGTGCACGATATACAATGGATAATAATAGGTAAAAGAAAAATAGAGGGGTGAGGGGTATGTCATTAGTAAAACCGGCAAAGCTGCAACGTGGTGACAAGGTGGCCACAGTTAGTTTATCCTGGGGCGGAGCAGGAGATGAGGATATTCTTTGGAGATATGAGGTGGGCAAAAAACGACTGCAAGAGGAGTTTGGCTTAGAAGTAGTAGAAATGCCGAATACGCTAAAGGGATCGGAGTATGTATATAATCATCCTGAAAAAAGAGTAGAAGACCTGATGGCGGCATTTTCCGATCCATCTATCAAGGGCATTTTCACTTGCATAGGCGGTGATGAAAGTGTAAGAATGCTGCCGTATATAGACTATGATGTGATTAGGAATAATCCTAAGGTTTTTATAGGTTATTCTGATAATACGGTTACGCATTTTATATGTCAAAAGGCAGGAATATCAAGCTTCTATGGTGCATCCATATTGGCAGAATTCGCGGAAAATGTAAAGATGTTTGATTATACAAAGTATTGGGTAAGTAAGGTTCTTTTTGATAATGCACCCATAGGTAAGATTGAAGCATCAGATGGGTGGACTAGTGAGCGTTTACCTTGGGAAGTGAAAAATAGAAATACACAAAGGCAGCTTCAGAAAAACACTGGTTATGAGCTGTTACAAGGAAATGGTAAGGTGCAGGGCAAGCTAATCGGTGGTTGCCTGGAGGTTTTGGAGATGCTTAAGGGAACCGAATTATGGCCAGAGCTGAAAATGTGGGAAAACAGCATACTATTTTTTGAGCCCTCTGAAGATAAAACAGATCCTACTTATATAGAATATTGGCTGCGTAATTATGGTTCCATTGGGATTTTGCAAAGGGTAAAGGGCATCATATTTGGCAAGCCCTATGACAATCTTTATTATGAAGAATACAAAAATGCGCTGTTAAAGGTTGTAAGAGAGGAACTGAAGCTGTACGACCTGCCAATTCTATATAATATGAACTTTGGACATACTGCACCGATGTGTGTACTGCCCTATGGAGCCATGGCAGAGATTGACTGTGAAACAAAAAGCTTTAGTATATTGGAGAATGGTGTTGTATAAGTTATATCTGCCAATCTTTTATTAAGGCATGTGATATGTATTGAAAATAAAATATGCAAGGAGTAGCGGGTTGTAATGAGGGGTGTTTATTACACCACGCGGTGCAACAATGCTTAAAGAAGGCGATACGATCATGCTGGCAGGAGATAATAAAGAGCAGCTTAGAGAAATGGATGCAAGGGCAATTGATTGTGAGGGTAATAGCAAAGACAAGTAAGGATACCTCAAATATAAGAGAAGAAAAATTGATAAATCACATAAATGATTAAAGGTGCATAGAGAAGTAGGATTTACCCCAAGGATTAAGCAATTCAATCCATGGGGTTTTGTTTGCTTAAATTCAAGCTATATACTTCGTGTTAACAATTTAAATACATTAAAATAGCACGAAATGTTATCCGCTGTTTATAAATCGCACAAAGTACATATTTACCAATGTTAGAACTTAAGTCCGATTTATCAATTGCAGAAAAAGTGGTGATAACAATATTGAAGTATTTTCATTATTAATATATTGACAATAGTGTATGACATACAGTAAACTTATAGTGTAAACATAATATAGATTAGTTTATAAGAGGTGTTGAAGTGGAAGATAAAAAAACTGATGTGTTATTCGACAGTCTTGTACTGGAGTTAAGGCGTGGCACAATCATATTAAGTGTACTCAGCCAGCTTAAGGAACCGCAGTATGGTTATTCACTGATCGTGCTGCTTCAGGAAAAGGGAATAGAAGTTGATGCAGGAACCTTATATCCCCTATTAAGAAGGCTTGAAAAGCAAGAGCTGTTAGAAAGCAGCTGGGATGTAGAAAGTGCAAAGCCAAGGAAATACTATAAGCTAAGTGATTATGGAAATACAGTATATAACAGGCTATGCCTGCATTGGACAGAAATGGTGAAAAAAATGGATAGATTAATAAATATAGAGGAAGTGAAATAATAAATTTAATTGACAGATATATTTATGCCGTGACAAAGCGATTACCTGAAAAACAGAAATCTGATATAGAGAAGGAATTAAGAACACTTATTGAAGATATGCTTGAGCAGTATACGCAAGATGAGTCCTATGAGAGCAAGGTAAAAAAAGTACTGTTAGGTCTTGGGGACCCTGCCTTGCTGGCGGATAGCTACAGAGAAACAAAAAGATATTTAATTGGACCTCAAAACTTTGATAACTATGTATTTCTGCTTAAAATAGTGCTAGGGGCAATATTTTTGGGCATTTCGGTAGCAACAGCAATCGGTAGCTTTTTTTCTTCAGAGTTTGATGTGGTAAACCTCATAACAGAATATATAACTACACTTTTCTCAGCGTTATTACAAGGCTTTGCATGGGTAACAACAGTCTTTGCAATTGCTGAATATAATGGAGTGGACTTGATGGTTGAGAAGGGAAAAAAAGGAGAATGGAATATCTCAGAGTTGCCTGTTATTCCAGAGAAGGCAGCTGCAATATCACGGGTTGAATCTGTATTTTCTATAGTGTTTTTAACGATATTCACAAGCATGTTTTACTTTGCACCACAGCTTATAGCAGCCTATGTCAAAAGTGCTTCATCGGGAGTTACAATAGTGCCAATATTTAATATTGGTGTTTTGAGCAGCTACAAGGTATTGGTTATTGGTATATTTATTTTGGGAATTATGAAGGAAGTTCCCAAGATTGTTTCTGGAAGATGGACTTTTAAGCTCTCTGTATTTATATCAATATTAAGTGTCGCTTCAACAGCTTTGGCATTGGTGATGTTCTCAAATCCTGAAATTTGGAATGCAAGCTTTGTATCGGATATACTGCTTTATACAGGTATTGATTTTACATCTGAAGACTCCTGGATTAATATTACGACAGGCAGTATCTTAATAATTGTTATAGGTGCCATAGTTGAAATAGCGACCTCATTGTATAAAGGGATAAGATATAACATAGCCAAATAGTCTAGCAAGACTTCTAATTAGAAACAGTATTGATAAAAGTCATAAAACAAACGCAGAAGGTATATTTCTGCGTTTGTTTATTTGTAAAAATTTTCAATTGCATGTTGACATTTAGTTTCTGTGGTAGTATAGTTGATTACATAAGTAACAAACTAACTAACGTATAGGAGCGATGGTTAATATATGATTCTCAACTTTGACAGTGAAAAGCCTATATATATACAATTGTCAGAAGCCATGGAGGATGACATCCTAAAAGGTATATTTGAGGAAGAATCTCAAGTACCCTCCACAACTGAAATATCAATCAGCTTCAAAATCAACCCTGCTACGGCTGGAAAGGGGATAAACATGTTGGTTGATGAGGGTATTTTGTACAAAAAGCGAGGTGTTGGAATGTTCGTCAGCACTGGTGCAAAGAGTAAGATACATCAAAAGCGCAAGAATGCCTTTTACAATAATTTTATTTTATCCTTGATGGACGAAGCTTCAAAGCTTGATATCTCAATGGAAGAGATTGTTAATATGATAGAAAGGGGTAAGCGTAAATGAGTGTAATAGAAGTCAAAAATTTAACTAAAGATTATGGAAATACAAAGGCACTTGATGATATTAGCTTCATTTTGGAACCAAACAAGATTTATGGGCTGTTGGGTAGAAATGGGGCGGGAAAAACAACACTTTTGAACTTCATTACGAATAAGATATTCCCTACCAAAGGTGATATTACGATTGATGGAGATAGGGTTTTTGAAAATGACAAGGCTCTTAATACCATATTTTATATGATGGAAAAGAACTTGTATCCGGAAGACTTAAAGGTAAAAGAGATTTTCAAATGGACTAAGGAGTATTACACTTTATTTGACATGGAATATGCCAACAATTTGGCCAATAAATTCGAGCTAAACGTTAACAAAAGAGTAAAAAATCTATCCACAGGTTATACTTCGATATTTAAAGCAATTGTAGCAATGGCATCAAATGCAGATATTATTATATTTGACGAGCCTGTATTAGGGCTTGATGCAAATCACAGAAATATGTTTTATAAAGAACTGATTGCAAACTATAGTGAAAATCCTAAAACAATAATAATATCAACACATCTTATTGAAGAAGTGGGCGCGGTTTTGGAAGAAGTAATCATACTCAGGGACGGTAAGCTCATAGAGAAAAAGTCAGTGGAAGAGCTGCTGGCTTCAGCATATATCATCACAGGAGAAGCCTCTAAGGTTGATGAGTATTTGAAGGAGAAGAACTATATTGGCGAAGAAACCATAGGTAAATTTAAAGCTGTTACGGTTTTAGATAGCATTTATGATAAGAATGAAGCTTTAGCCAAAGAATTGAATCTGGATTTTGCCAAAGTAGAACTGCAAAAGCTATTCATCAGCTTAACAAGTTCATAGGGGGGAGCAAGAATGAATAATACATTAAAGGTTTCCAAATATCTATTTCATGATTTCAAAAAAGCAATGATGATATTCTATGCAATTATATTTTCCATAGCTATAATTTTAGTATTTTTAAACTTAAAGCTTGTAAGTCAAGAGATTAGCAGAGCAAGATTTGGTGGATTTGGATTCACAGTATTTATCTTTCTATTTGTATCGGGATTAAATTGTTTTAAAACAAGCTTTAGGTTTATGCAGGCAAACAATATATCAAGAAAGAGATTCTACTATGCTAATATCATAACCTTGGTAACAATTTCAGCATTTATGGCATTGATTGACACTACCATGACCAATGTTATAAAGCTGATGCTGCCCTATAATAGCTTGCTTGAACAGCTATACAAAAATGATTTTTTCTTTTCAAATTTTATATGGTCCTTCGCGTTATTTACGTTGGCTGCAAGCGCAGGCTGGTGTATTACTATGCTGTATTATAAGTGTGGCAAGCTAATGAAAACAGTCGTTTCTTTAGCACCGGTGCTGATAATAATTTTACTTGCTATGTTAAATAATTTGGTAAAGGGTGCTATAGGTACCGCAATAATCAAATTCCTTACTGTGGCACTTGGTTTCAATAATAACAATCCATATATGGCGGTATTTAGCTTCTTAATTGCTTCTGCCGGGGCATTTGGGTTATGTTACTTACTTATTCAAAGGATGCCAATAAAGGAATAAACATAATAAACCACTATTTAGCCTCAATTAAATAGTGGTTTTATTATTATATTATAGGCGACAGCAGCATAACTTCTTCGTTCTCGCGGTAAATGGTATCAAACTGTGAAATGGGCACAGGATTGCGTCCAATTCCAGCTTCTATGGTGTAGCCCGGTCTCCTGTAGACCTCCACAAACCAATCCTTGTAGCCGGCATATGCAGCTCCATAGGGTACATTGGCTAAGGTATAGCCGGTAATTTGGGAGAAGATTTGCCCGATTTGTAAAGCTCGTGGTGGTTGAATGCCCTT
>MGOS01000116.1:7425-13404 GCA_001797185.1 Clostridiales bacterium GWB2_37_7 | reverse complement strand
GCGTGTGATAAGCAAGAACCAGCTTGAAGTTGTGTTGTCTTGTAAAGCTTACCATGGCCTGGGTTTCGGGCTCTGATAAGGGGGCAGGTCCACCATACCTTGTTGGAGCAGGACCGTCCACTCCGAAGGATGGTTCCTGATCCTTCGCTTGCTGCCAGCTGGCTGGATAGTTTCTGTTTAAGTCAACACCTCGTGTATTCGCCTTCCAAACTTGAGAGAAGGGCAGACCGGTATCATTCCAGCGTAGTAAATCATTATAGTAGGGATTGCTGGGTCGGGGACCGTCTAAAGCGATATTGACTCCATCTGGATTGACCATGGGTATTATATAGATGCTGCTTCTGCTAAATAGATCACGAATATCATAGCCTTGTATTTTTGAGCCTGTGGCATATGCACGGGAGTAATTTTCTATAAATTTCATCAGTACGGGTGTGGTTATCCACTCAATTCCATGATGGGAGCTATTATAGGAAACTTCTATAGGTCCATTTCCCAACCTTATTGAGTACAAATTCTTGCCCAGCACGCTTTTGCCGATAACACCAACCTGTAGGAAGGGATAGCGAGCTTTGAGACCTCTAATATCTCTCTCCATAATCTCATAGGTATAATCTACATCAGTAAAAACAACATCTATGCCATAAGGTACGGTAATTTGCTGGCCTATCTGCAGATTGGTGGGGTTTAAGCCAGGATTAGCAGTAAGTATAGCATTTAGTGTTGTATAATATCTAGCTGCAATTTTATAGAAGGTATCCATAGGTTGTATAGCATAGGTATCATAGCCTACTAAAAAACTTTCAAACATTCTTCCTGTAGCAGGACCCACTACGCCATCCGGTGTTATCCCATTGTCTCGCTGAAACTCAATAACAGCTTGCCGGGTCTGCTGACCAAAAACACCATCAATAGCTCCGGCATCATAGCCGATTTTTGCCAATAGGCTTTGCACAAGCTTGACTTCAGTGCCTCTGGAGCCTAGTCTTAATACTTCCACAGTATCACCTCAAAATGAATATTTACTATCATATTATTAATAATGGACCTATATTATTACGATTTATGCAAAAGAAAGAGTCGAATAGAAATGCGAGAGATAAAAAATTTACAAAATTATACTTTATACTAAAAACTTATTGTATAATGAATACATAATTATTTTGCATGGCTTCTTAGGAGGAAGAGAAATTTATGAATTTAGGCTATCTTAAATTATTCAATACATTGGCCACAGAGTTAAGCTTTTCGAAGGCTGCAAGTCTTTTGTATATAAGTCAGCCTGCTGTTTCGATCCAGATAAAGAAGTTGGAAGAGGAGCTGGGCTTTAAGCTCTTTGACAGGGTAGGGAAGCAGCTGAGGATGACAGATAATGGGGAAATTCTCTATCAATATACAAAAAAAATATTTGATTTAGTTGACGAGGCTGATGCAGTTTTGACCAAGCAGTATGCAAGTCTTAAGGGAACGGTAGAAATCGGTGCCAGCAATACGCCGGGGACGTACATCATGCCCGGGATATTATCTGAGTATAGTGAGAATTTTCCGGAGGTAATAACAAACCTGCATATAGGAAATACCTTTGAAGTAGAGAAGATGGTTTTGGAAAACAGAGTTGATTTTGCCATTAAGGGTGGAGACTTAATGTATAATAGCAAGCTTAATGTAGAATGGCTGGCGGAGGATGAAGTAATATTTATTACATCGCCGCAAAGCAGTTTTGCAGGGCGAGAGTATATAGAATGCAGCGAGCTTGTGAATTCAAAGTTTATACTTCATGAAAAAAATACAAGATTGCATAATTTAGTACGCCTCATTCTGGAAGACCTTAATTTACTGGATAATATAACGATGACAGTGGGTCATGTTGATGCTATAAAGCAGGCAGTAAGATTGCAACTAGGTATAGCTGTAGTACCTCTGTCAACTGTAGAAGACGAGTTGAAAGCAGGAAATTTGTGTCAGTTCAGAATAAAGGATAAAAACTGGTTCTATCCTTATAATTTAGTTTACAACAAAGAGCGTCACCGATCACCTGCTGTCAGAAGTCTTATGGACTTAGTCAGAGAACGTATGAAAAATAAACGCCATTCACTAACAAAATAGGGCTGAACAATTACATGTTCAGCCCCTATTTTGTTAGTGAATTCCTCCGATGTATTCAGCGCATCTGGAAGGTTTTTTTGCATTTATAGCATCAGCTATCGTATTCAGTGCAACAACCTTCTCCTCTCCTGTTATCATGTTTCTTAGCGTAACCAACCCCGAAGCCAAATCTGACTCATCGAAGATTAAAATGTAAGTGACATTTTGTTTGTCGGTGAACTTAAGCTTTAATTCCATTATTCTTCCTCCTTAAAAATAAAAGCGCCATGTAGGTTTTTACCTACATGGCGCAAAATCTATTACCATCGTAGGCGCAAACACATATAGTGCTTGCGCCTAGATATTAATCCCAGCTACAAGCACTCTGCCTATGATGATGTAGTCTATTTGATTGTGCTTTAATTATCATTGTCATGACAAAATCCCCTTAAATGGTTTTTATATATAATATCACTATATTATATGAATATCAAGGGTAATATTTACTATTATTCAGCTGGTATTTTTAGCCTAAGAAATCTGCATTAATTGCATACTCACCGCGAATAGCCCTTTGCAGTATTGTAAAATCTACATGTTCGTCTGCCAGCCTTACATCACATGGAAATTTAGATTTGCATGCTTCGCACTCCAGATATTCCTTATCACCTAACTGCTCTCGATAATCAAAAAGAAATGAGAGGGCGTCATCCTCCTTGCTCCATTGCACGATATCAGGAGTATTGATCTTATAGGTGTAGAGATAGGAAGCTTCCCGCTTCAGAGTAAAGTATGTACCCTTGCACTTAGGGCAGGAAAGTGGTTGTTCTATTTTCAACTGCATCATTCCTTTCAGATTAAGCTAATAATATTATTCCAAAATTTATCCGCTGTATAACAGAATAGTATAGCAAATTTTGATATAATATGCTTATATGTATTATTATTTGATAAGAGGAGTTAGTTTTAGTTAAACATAATTCGAGCGTTTTGCTATATAATAATAAATATTGGTTAAGTATACAATTATGGAAGACAACAGAGGAGATGATTATTTTGGGTTGGAACAAGGTGACAAATTTAACAATGCTCACAGATTTTTATGAAATAACGATGTCAAACGGTTATTTTGTGCATGGCTATAAAGATAAGATTGCTTATTTTGATATGCTTTTTCGAAAAGTACCTGATAATGGCGGCTTTGCAATAATGGCTGGAGTCCAACAGCTTATAGAGTATTTGAAAAATCTAAAGTTTGAGGATCAGGATATTGAATATTTAAGAACTAAGAATTTCAATGAAGAATTTCTGGTATATCTAAAGAATTTTAAGTTCAGCTGCGATGTATGGGCAGTACCAGAGGGAACACCTATTTTTCCTAATGAGCCGATCATTATTGTCAGAGGACCCGTGATTGAAACACAGCTTATTGAAACAATGGTGCTGCTTTCAATTAACCATCAAAGTCTGATTGCTACAAAGGCCAATAGAATCGTAAGGGCGGCACAGGGAAGAGCGGTTATGGAATTTGGATCCCGAAGAGCACAAGGCTATGATGGGGCAGTGCTTGGGGCTCGTGCAGCTTATATTGGAGGCTGTATTGGAACCTCCTGTACCATTGTAGAACGGGATTTTGATATTCCTGCTATAGGAACCATGGCCCACAGCTGGATACAGATGTTTGACAGTGAATTGGAAGCCTTTAAAAAGTATGCCGCCACCTACCCGGACAACTGCACGCTATTGGTAGATACATACAGCGTTTTGAAATCCGGAGTACCCAATGCGATAAAGGTCTTTCAGGAAGATATTGTGCCCAAAGGCTTTAGACCAAAGGGAATAAGAATCGACAGCGGAGATATAACCTATTTATCCAGACAAGCCAGAAAAATGCTGGATAAAGCCGGATTTCAGGATTGTAAGATCATAGCATCAAATTCCTTGGATGAGCATTTGATCAAGGAGCTATTGACACAAGATGCAAAGATTGACCTGTTTGGAGTAGGAGAGCGATTGATCACTTCAAAATCAGAGCCTGTATTTGGTGGTGTTTATAAGCTCTCGGCAATAGAAAATGATGGAATTATTGTACCTAAAATTAAAATAAGTGAGAATGTAGGTAAGATAACAAATCCGGGCTTCAAACAGTTATGGAGATTATATGATAGAGACAGTGGAAAGGCTATTGCAGACTTGGTTACCTTGGAGCATGAGATTATAGATGACAATTTGCCCTATGAATTATTTGACCCGGAGCATATATGGAAAAGAAAGACTATAACTAATTTTTATGCCAAAGGACTGCTGACTAAGATATTTGAAAAGGGTCAATGCGTATATCAAAGTCCTGATTTAGATATTATAAAAGCTTACTGTCAGCAGCAGGTAGATAGCCTGTGGGAGGAAGTATTGAGATTTGACAATCCTCATAATTACTATGTAGACTTATCAAGGTCTCTTTGGGAGCTGAAGGAAAAATTGCTTATGGAGCATTCAATAAAATAAGCAATTAAATATTGACACAGGATAGCCTGCGATATAAATCGCACTAAAGTTTTGACATTGAAAAAATAAGTACTTTGTGCGATTTATGAACAGCGGATGACATTTCGTGCTATTTTAGCGGATGCAAATTGTTTAGCACGAAATATATAGGTAGTCTGATTAAGAAGACTTTTTGCAGGTTAGATTTTATTGTATAGAAAAATATAATTTCCTATACAATGGGGGGATGCAAGGGGGAGAATCCCCATGCCGTTAAAGGAGGGTGCTCAGGATGCTTGCATCCGTCGAAGGGAACCATAGGGTTCCTTAGCGAAAAACAGTGCGGCGTGAGACGCATTTTTTAGCTGTATATAAGTGGAAAATATAGTAATATTATAAATACAGACATTTACATAAGAGGTGAGGAAATGAGCGGAATAGCGGGAAGCGGCTGCGATGTGCTGCTGCCACAAGGAGAACTAAAGCCTTTAAACGAAATTGAAAGAAGTATAATTAAAGGCTATAGAAAAGTCTTATTGTCAAAGTTTATAAGGGCAGTTAAAGATTATAAAATGTTAGCTGATGGAGATAAAGTAGCAGTTGCCATGTCTGGGGGCAAGGATAGTTTAATTATGGCAAAGCTTTTTCAGGAATTGCAAAAGCATGGCAAAATAAAGTTTGAATTGGAATTTATAGTGATGGACCCGGGTTATCATGAAAATATTAGGGAGCTTATGATATCCAACTGCAAGCACTTGAACATACCTTTGCAGGTATACGAATCACATATATTTGATGTAGTAGATAGAATAGCCAAGGATTATCCTTGCTATATGTGTGCAAAAATGCGCAGAGGAGCTTTGTACAGCAAGGCTCAAGAGCTGGGCTGCAATAAGCTGGCTCTCGGGCATCATTTTAATGATGTAATCGAGACTACGATGCTGAATATAGCATATACAGGCTGCTTCAAAACCATGCTGCCCAAAATAAAATCAACCAATTTTGCAGGCTTGGAGCTTATAAGACCTATGTATTATATTGAAGAAAAGGACATCATAAGCTTTACACAAAATAGCGGTATACAAGCATTAAACTGTGCCTGCATGGTAGCGGCCAAAAAGATTGGAAACAAGCGCTATGAAATAAGAGCTCTGATTGAAGAACTAAAGGGACGCTTTGAGGATTTTGATAGAAAGCTGTTCAAGGCTGCAGACAATGTAAATATTGAAGCCATATTAGGCTGGCAAAAGGGTGGCCAGAAGTACTCTTATTTGGATTTCTATGATGAGGAAGATTTTGATGAAGAATAACTCTTATATGGTGCAGAATTATAAGCTCTTGGCAGAAAAATTCGCAGATGAGCATGATACAGTCAGAGCCTTAGAATTCTATAATAAAGCATATCGGCTG
>MGOS01000116.1:4313-7403 GCA_001797185.1 Clostridiales bacterium GWB2_37_7 | reverse complement strand
AGCTCTTGCTGGATATGGCAGTGTATTATGATGAACTAGGCAAAGATCAAAGTGCTATGCAAAAGTATCAAGAAGTGATTGATATCAATCCAATGGATCCCAGGGCTTATTATGGCATGGCAATCATTAGAGACAATAACAAAGAGTATGATGCAGCGATAGAATTGTACAAAAAAGCGATAGAACTGGACGAAAACTATGATAGGGCATACTTTTTTCTTGCCAATGCCTACGATGAAATCGGCAATAAGGAGCTGGCAATAGAAAGCTACAGAAAGGTAATAGAGCTTAATCCGGAGGATTTTTGGGCTTATGTGAATCTTGGTGTGATTTATGAGGAGCAAGATAATAATAAACTAGCTATGGAAGTGACACTAAAGGCTATTGAGCTAGAACCGGAGCATTATAAATCCCAGTTTAACATGGGGGTCATATTAAAAAAATTGGGTAGGGTTGATGAGGCCAAAGAATATTATGCCAAATCTATGGAGCAGGAACCCTATTATCCATACAGTTATTTAAATCTCGGCGTGATTTTTATTGAAAGCAAGGAATACAAGAAGGCTATTGAAATATTTTGCAAAGGTATTGAGAATAATCCTGAGTCGGCCTCTCTTTTCTATAACAGAGCATGCTGTTATGCTCAGTTGGGAAAACCTGAAGTGGCTTTGAGAGATGTAATAAAAGCGCTGGAAGTATATCCTCCACTTCTTGAGTTTATGAGATCAGATAAGGAGTTAGAAGAAATCCGGAGTCTGGAGGCATACAAAAAGCTCTTTGAATAACAAAAGCGCATGCTCTATTTATGAGACATGCGCCTAAATATTTTATATAGATAAAACAAGCAGAGGGCATGATAAATAATAAATAAAATATAGTGGCGGAAGAATGTAATAAATTAGGAAATAAGCAGATTTAATCACTATAGAGAAATGGGAATGATCATGTACCTGTGATGACACATATGAAAAGCAAAGGAATTCCAGTATAAATCTATAAATTTGTAGTAATTTGACCTTATTTATACGTTAAGCACAATTTAATAGAGTTGCATAAATTGTTCTGAGTGCTATATTAACTATATGACTTTAATAAGATTAGGAGATGGAAAAATTGTTGCAGAACCCTATTTTCATAGCACTTATAATTTTTATTCTTACGTATACGGCTATAATTTCAGAGAAGATTAATAGAACTGTTATTGCACTTTTCGGTGCTGTACTAATGATAATTTTTCAAGTGCTTCCACAAAAGCGGGCATTCGCGATTATCGACTTTAACACCATAGGTTTGCTGATTGGGATGATGATTATTGTGATTATACTTAAGAAAACAGGTATATTCCAATATATAGCCATCAAGACAGCCAAAGCTTCCAAAGGAGACCCGTGGAAAATTTTGCTAATGTTTTCGATTATTGCAGCCATAGCATCAGCATTGTTGGATAACGTTACAACAATTCTGCTTATAGCCCCTGTTACACTAGTTATTACGGACACTTTAAAGCTGAACCCTTTTCCATTTTTGTTTGCAGAAATATTTGCTGCTAATATTGGAGGCACAGCAACGTTGATTGGTGATCCACCAAACATAATGATTGGTGGAGCAACAGGACTTGGCTTTTTAGACTTTGTTTATAATCTTGCTCCTGTAGCGATCGTCGTTTTTATTGTTACAATGGTAATCATGAAATTTATTTTCAGAAAACAATTCAAGGTGACAGAGGAAGATAAGAAAAAAATGCTTGAATTTGATGAGCATAAGACAATCCAGGACAAAAAGCTACTGATACAAAGTGTGATTGTACTAGGAATCACAATCTTGGGTTTCATACTTCATCAAGCATTCGAATTGGAATCGGCAACTGTTGCATTGTTTGGGGCTGTACTACTGCTCTTAACCAGCAAGGCAGATCCTGATGAAATTTTGATGGAGATAGAATGGAGTACAATATTTTTCTTTGTAGGACTATTTATATTAGTAGGCGCTCTTGAAGAGGTAGGTATTATTAAAGTGCTCGCAGAGAAACTGATAACCTTGACACAAGGAAGCATGCTTGTAACTTCCATGCTCATACTTTGGATGTCAGCTATAGCTTCAGCTTTTGTTGACAATATACCTTTTGTGGCCACTATGATACCTCTGATCCAAAATATGCAGGCGATTTCAGGTGTAGATGTTACTCCTCTTTGGTGGAGTTTGGCTTTGGGAGCATGCTTAGGTGGAAATGGTACAATTGTAGGAGCTTCTGCCAACGTAATTGCAGCAGGTATGCTGGAAAAACGTGGGAGCAAGATTGGGTTTGTTCAATATTTGAAGCTTGCTTTTCCATTGATGCTTGTCTCAATAATAATTAGCACTATATATTTGATAGTATTCTATGTTTAGTAAATATGGTATATAATGTTAATAGTAATAAATTTATATAATTTAAATAAAGAGGTGCCGTAATATGAATTATTTAAATGTTGAAGCCAGTCAACATGAAATGAGACTAATCCAGATGGGGGCAAAGGTAGAACAGATTAATAGCAAGATGTGCTATATAAAATTTGTAATAGACGGAGTACCTGTAGAATATGTATATAACCTAAATAAGAAAAATAAATACTTTTTGGAAAGAATCAAGCCATATCCCTTGGCAGTGAAAACCTATGAAAATGTAGCAGATTTAGTAGAGGTTATTAATATAGATATAAAGCAATTCAAAAATGTAGTTAAAAGTAAGAATATAGAAAGCTTTCTTACAATTAATAAGGAACTGATTTCTACCATTAAGAAGTTTGAGGATTTATTCTTATATTACAATATACCTCTAGAAGAAGTAGAGTTGCTTAGGAACAAAATTAGTGAAATACAACAGGAAATAGTGAAGACCAAGGAAACGGCAGAGAGAGTATTCTTTGATAAAGACCCGGAAAATTTGAAGTAATATTAAAAATCGAGGAGCATATGCTCCTCGATTTTTGTATTTTATTGTATAGGAAAGTATAATTTCCTATACAATGGGGGATTCTCCCCCTTGCATCCGTCGAAGGGAACCATAGGGTTCTCTGGGGTCAAATAGTGCGGTGTGAGACGCATTTTTTA
>MGOS01000116.1:0-4234 GCA_001797185.1 Clostridiales bacterium GWB2_37_7 | reverse complement strand
TAACTTGGGCTCAGAATATTACTTCTATGACCAGGTGAATTCATCCAAGCAGTCATTACCTGTTGAGGAGTCTTTTGTCCGTAGGCTAAGTTTTCACCAGCAGATGAGTACTTAATGCCAAAGGATTCCATCATCCTAAATGGTGATCCGTAAGTGGGGGATTCATGCCCAAAATAATTTTTTGCTGCCATATCAGCGGATTTATATCTTGCGACTCTGGATAACTGCCAGTTCTCTGTCAAAGGCTGCAAGCCATTTTTAGATCTTTCTATGTTGACCAATTTCACGACTTCACTTTCTAGTGCCTTTATTCCCTGCATGGTTGGAACAGTAAGCTTCTGACCAGGGTAGATCATATTAGGGTTAGATATTTGGGGGTTGCTTGATATTATTTCGCTTACCCCAACCTGATATTTCACAGCGATCTTCCACATGCTGTCTCCTGACTGAACGGTATAGGTCACAGTTTCTTGTGCTGAGACGATGGACATAAGCATTGCTATGAGTATAAGAAAAGAAACCAATAGCTTTTTCATTTTTTCACCTTCTATTAAATATTTATATTTTAACTATTTTTTGAAATGTGCGATTTTTTATGTTGTACACATTGTGCTATTACAGTGATTAAAGTGCAGTAAAAACAATAATAAGTAAATCTGTATTTTTCAGGATTTTTATTTGAAACCGCAGTTGTAATGACAACACCATGTCTGCTTTATTAAATAATATATAGAATATCTGGAATTCTTTATTATGTGGAAATAATAAAATATTTGTTGAAAATGAAAGAAATATGTTGTAATATGTAATATATTGTAATAACGAGAAATTTTATTGTATTAATTCTTTATTTATCATTACATATTGGAATTACTACTCAAGGTTTTTATGTAACTATTGCATACCCCAAGTTTGATTTAAATTGTCAATTATTATTATTTCACTATTAAAATTGGAGGGTAAGATATGGCAAAAAATTCAACTAGAAAAATTAGGTTTTCAATTAAAGCAAAGCTAATCCTATTAATTGTAGGGCTTTTATCTCTTTCAATCATTTCATTGGGTTTTTTTAGTTACACAAATTCAAGGAAGGTATTGACTAAACAGTATATAAATAGTGTAGAGTCTATTACTCATGAACTTAATGAAACGCTTGATACTTTTCTTATTAACAATGAGCAGAAGCTTGAGATGTTAAGTCATAATTATGACGCAACAGAAATACTTAATATGTCAGAAGAAGAGCATAATAATCTATACAGTGTTCTTCAAAGCTATAAGGAAGCATATCCTGACGTTCAAACAGTTTATTTAGGAACAAGCACAAAAAAAATGTTTTTGTATCCGCAAATTGACCTGCCTGCAGATTTTGACCCAACCTCGAGGCCATGGTATAAGGATGCAATAGCAGCTAATAAAATAATATGGACTGAGCCTTATGTCGATGCAGGTACTGGCAATATGGTTATTACGGTTGCTAAGCCTATAAATAGTTTAAATGGAGAGTTTGTAGGCGTTGTAGGCGCAGATATTTCTTTGGATGTATTTACAAATATGATTCAAGAAAAGAAGATTGGAGAAAAGGGCTATTTCTTCATTTCTGACACAAAGGGAAATGTTCTGCAGCATAATGATGCTTCTCTTGTAGGAAAACCTATACCTGTTAAGGAGCTATTTGATTTTGCAGTTAAGGGCCAAGGCGGTCCCTTGCAATACGAATACAATGGAGACAAAAAGGTAGCGATAGCTGATAAGAATGAAAAAATAGATTGGCTGATAATGGGTGCCTTCAATGAATCTGAGGTTAACAAAAGTGCCGCTGTGGTATTTAACTCAACAATCATTATAGGTATTATCATTGGTATTATTGCTATTTTATTCGGAGCAATTGCCTCTACGATAATGACAAAATCACTTGCTCTTTTGTCTAAAGACATTGAAAATATCGGAAAAGGCAATTTCAAGATAAGATGCAAGGTTAAGACAAAGGATGAAATTGGTCAATTGGCAGGTACCATAAATAATATGGTTGAAGAATTGTCTCAGCTTATGAGAAATGTAATGAACATATCAGCCTCTGTTGCTGCTTCCTCCGATTCCCTTGCTACTGCAGCTCAACAAACAAATGCGTCAACTGATGAGGTTGTGAGAGCAATTGGTGAGGTTACAGAAGCTGCAAATGAACAAGCCCGTGGCACAGAGACAGGACTTGTTAAAACAAATGAACTTTCTGATAACATTCAAAATGTTTCGGAGGCATTGAATAGTATTACTGATAAGTTTGAAAAAGCAAACAACTTGAATCAGCAGGGAATCAGTACAGTAAAAGTTCTAACACAAAAGACTGAGGAAAGTAATAATGCAGCTCAAGCTGTAGGCAATGTTATATTTGAAGTTGACAAGAGTACAGATAAAATAGGAGCTATCATTGGGGCAATAGGACAAATTGCAGGACAAACAAATCTTCTGGCCTTGAATGCATCCATTGAAGCTGCAAGAGCAGGGGATGCGGGTAAAGGCTTTGCTGTAGTAGCTGATGAAATAAGAAAGCTTGCTGAACAATCTTCCCAAGCAGCAGAGCAGATTAGAACCTTGATTCAAGGAATACAAGAGCAGTCGAAGAATGCAGTTACTACAATGGACGTTGCAAAGAGCATCGTGATTGATCAATCCCAGGCTGTATCTCAAACAGAGGCAGTTTTTGCTGAAATATCACAAACCATAGCGAGTATCAATAATGAGCTTGATAGCATCAATGAGCTTAATAAATCAATGGTGGACAAGAAAAACGACATTACCTTCGTCATGGAAGGTGTAGCTTCAGCGTCACAACAAACTGCAGCGTCAACAGAAGAGATTTCTGCGTCAACTGAGGAGCAGCTGGCAGTTATCGAAGAGATAAGCAGAACAGCTGAAAGCTTGAATGGTATGGCACAGAAGCTAAACGATGAAATAAAGAAATTCGAAATATAAGACTTTGAAAGGACTTTAGGATAACCTAAGGTCCTTTTTTTACTATAAATTTAAAAAAGCTAAAAATATGCTAGCACTAGATAAAAATTTCCTCCTGATTTTTCTTGAGTTTTTAGAATTCAATAGTATAATAAACATAATAAAAGGTTGGAGGTAAAAAAATGGCGGATAAAGTAAAGAAGATTGGACTTCTTACAGGTGGCGGAGATTGTCCCGGGCTAAATGCAGTTATACGCGCGGTAACAAGAACGGCAATTCTGAAATATGGTTATGAGGTTATTGGATATAAATATGGTTATAAGGGCTTATATAACAATGATATTGTACCCTTGGATTTAAATTCCGTATCAGGGATTTTGCATAAGGGTGGAACTATTTTATACAGCTCTAACAAGGATAACCTTTTTAATTATCAGGTTGAAGAAAATGGTGAAAAGATATGCAAGGATGTTTCTGATGTTGCTGTTGAAAACCTAAAGAAAGAAAAAGTGGATGTGCTTGTTGTAATCGGCGGA
Source organism: Clostridiales bacterium GWB2_37_7 (assembly GCA_001797185.1). Taxonomy (GTDB): domain Bacteria; phylum Bacillota; class Clostridia; order Lutisporales; family Lutisporaceae; genus GWB2-37-7. The sequence goes on along the minus strand of MGOS01000116.1, from coordinate 746 downwards.
GATGGCACGCTGACCAGTGCCAGAGACTTTGCAAGAAAGGGTGTCAAGGTAGTTGCAGTACCTAAAACTATTGACAATGATTTGGCAGCTACAGAGACGACCTTTGGACACTATTCTGCATTGGATGTGGCTACCGATGCTTTGGAAAGACTGCATACTACGGCTGAATCTCACCATAGAGTAATGATTTTAGAGGTAATGGGAAGAAATGCCGGATGGATTGCGCTTAGATCTGGAATTGCCGGCTCTGCTGATGTAATATTATTGCCGGAGATTCCTTATGATATAAATAAGATTGTAGCCAAGATAAAGGATAGAGGGGAATCAGGAAGACCCTTTACAATAATCGTTGTAGCTGAAGGCGCAAAACCAAAGGGTGGAAACGTTGTTGTACAAAAAATTGTATCAGACAGTCCAGATCCAATAAGGCTTGGGGGAATAGGGAACAAGCTGGCTAGTGATTTGGAGCAGCTTATCAGCAATCACGAAATAAGATGTACAGTGTTAGGTCACCTTCAAAGAGGTGGAGATACCTCTACCTATGATAGAATACTCTCAACAAGGTACGGAGCAGCTGCGGTAGAACTAATACATGAAGGACGCTATGGCAATATGGTATGCTTAAATAGTGACAAAATGACTTTTGAGCATTTGGAAAATGTGATAGGACAGATCAAAACAGTTGATTTGGATAATGAGTTGGTTAAAACAGCGAGAAGTATAGGAACATCCTTTGGAGACTAGAT
>MGOS01000115.1:809-5685 GCA_001797185.1 Clostridiales bacterium GWB2_37_7 | reverse complement strand
TTTATGTGGCTGTCAGAATTTATTCTGAAGTCACTAGTTAATGTACTTGCCTTAGCAAATCATTAATGTGTCTGTCAACGTCTAGCGCCGACTTTTACTATTATATATAATCTGTTGTCGTTTGTCAACATAATTTTATATAATTTTTTCTGTCATTTTATTCATCAGCTCGTCTGTTTTGTCCCCAGCATCAGCCAGGAATCTTATCTTACCACGATATATATCCCGTTGTCTACAGCTAATTTATTCCATATATCATTTCATTTGTTTGACGTCGTTTCTCATGGTGCTTATATAATATATCATGAGTTTGTCTCAATGTAAACTGAAAAAAATTAGTATTGATAATAAATACTGGTGTCCTCAAGAATTGGTAGTATTGTAAAACCATTTTCTTTCAAATACTTTATAATATCAGGCAGTGCCTTAGTAGTTTCCATATGGGTGCCGCTGTCATGCATTATTATCACTGCACTCTTCTTGTTCTTTACTTGGCTTATTACACTACTTAGAATTTCTGCACTTGTTATGCTTTTGGATCTACTGTCCATGCTGTCAACATTCCATAGTATTGTCCTATATGGACTTAATACAGCCTGCAGTTCGGCACTTCTTATATATGTCCCTCCGTAAGGTGGTCTGAATAAATTAGTTTTTATTCCTGCTGCATTATACAATGCTACATTTGTTTTATCTAATTCCGCTTGCAAACCAGCTCCGCTGGTATATATATTTTCTTTTATGTGGGTGTATGTGTGATTTCCTATACTATGCCCCTCTTCAATCATTCTATTAAGCAAGCTTTTGTTTTTTTCTATGGTATTTCCTATTATAAAGAAGGTTGCTTTTACATTATACTGCTTCAGAATATCCAGTATGATAGGCGTAACCTTGCTATCTATGCCATCATCAAAGGTAAGATAAGCGACTCTTGAATAACTTGAGTCTGCTGTTTTATTGGCTGCTAAGGCTATATTAAGCTCTGCATCCATCAGCTTGCCTACAGGCACTGTATCCACCGCAGTTGTTATTCGAATATACTTAACATCATCCATTATTTCAACATTATAATCTAATATATCAACTAAGCTGAGCACCGGTATATATATGTTATTATTCTTAAAGATTAAAGGTGCATCCATTTGCACTTTTGTATTGTCTTCAAGCTCTACTGTTATAGCATTTATTATTTTAACTCTTTTTGTATTATTCATAAGTACTACGGAATTTGTTGTTTTGTCTTCTGTTATTGTAATATTCAAATATTCTTTTATTTTATTTAATGGGACATAATGAAAACCATTAAATAATTGCATAGTTGAACCTTTATCTAGTTTTGTATCGTTAACATAGATACCATATTCATTATAATCCTCTGCAGCAACAGAATCTGTTCCAAATAATAAAAATAGTACAGTTAAAATTATAGTTAATATTATTATTTCCCTTTTTATCATTTTTTCTCTCCTGAAGCTTTGCTTTATAATCCCAATTAATCATACTATTATAAAGCTATTATCATAGATATTATATTATACATAACAATTTATAACAATTGTTGTGTTTATAAAATAAAAAGTCTTTAATGACAAAGACATAAAAAAAAGAGCATAATATGCTCTCAGATTGCTATTTTTTATTTTTGTCCATAACCTTCTTGGGTCTGTTTTCTTAAAGCCTTGCACTCTTGATCTGTGATTGTCTTCATCCCACCTATTTGCATAGCGTACATAGTAACCTTGGCCGCTTCTTCTACAATAAAAGCATTGGCATAAGCTTTGTCAATGTCATCCCCTACTGCCAGCATTCCATGATTCTCCATTAGCACAGCATTCTGTGAGCCTATATTCTTTGCGACTATATCAGCCAGCTCCGTTGTTCCCATAGGTGCATAAGGTGCACATTTAACGGGTCCGCCTATCATCCCAGCCAGTTCTGCGACAATTACCGGGATTTCTCTTCCACAACAAGCCCAAGCTGTTGCATAGGTAGAATGCGTGTGGCAAATTCCGTATACATCTGATCTTTTAGCATAAGTACGACAGTGCAACTGTGTTTCTATAGATGGCTTTCTGTTTCCCTCAATAATCGCACCCTGCAAGTCCACTACTACAATATCCTCGGGATTCAACAGCGAATATTCCATACCACTGGGAGTTATGCATATATATCCTGTTTTCTTGTCTCGTATGCTGAAATTGCCCATAGTCAATGGAATAAGCTTGTCTCTCTGCGCTTTGAGCGCAGTTTCTATTATCTTTTTTCTTTGAACTTTCAAAAGCATATCTTTTGCTCCTTATTTTACATGTAAGCCTTTTAAAAAATCTTTTAATTTATATAAATCTTGTAAATACGTCTCCTTCAAATCTGCTTTATAAATTATACTGGCTGGATGATACAAAGGAAACAATTGGAAAAATATTCTGCCTAACTTCATTTCAATGGGTTCACCATGCATTTTTCCTATGGAGGCATTTTCATCCTGCGTAATACACTTTAATGCGATGTTTCCCAAGGTCACTACCAGAGTTGGCTCAACGATCTCCAGCTCTCTCGTTAAAAATGAAGAAAATACTCGAACTTCATTTTTGGTAGGTGTTCTATTCGATTCCCTGCCAGTTTCTTCATTAATCTTATAAGGTCTCATTTTCACTACATTTGTTATATACAAATCTGTTCTTTTTATTTCCAATATATCAATAAACTCATCTAGATTCTTGCCTGCCTGACCTACAAAGGGCTTTCCATGAAGCACCTCGTTTTTGCCCGGTGCTTCTCCTATCAGTACGATCTTAGCGTTAGGATCACCGCAGCCATAAACTAAGGGTGTGGCTTGCTGATATAACTCTTCTATATATTTCTTTAGTTCTTCCTTCAATTCTTGTAACTGATTTTCTTTCAAACTATCAACTCCATCGTTATAGCAAGACTTCTATACACTGCAGTGTTGCTTCGGAAATAAACTCTTCTATTTTGTCCAAGTCATAGAATCTATACTCTCCGACCAAGGTATATTGATCATTCTCATAGTAGTCTGCTATTCTTTTTTGACACTCATATATATATGATGGCTTGAATTCATTGAAAAAATTTATATCAACCTTTGTGTTTTTAAATCTTTGTATTATTTCACCCCCATTTTGCTGTAAATACATAAAATCCAAGGCATATATCTCATTTCTCATAACTTCGATGAAATCCTTATCCTGATGATTTTCCGTATCATATAGCTTTTTGTTCGGAAGTAAATATTTATCAATCCAAATTTTATCTGCTATTAAATGAAAATAATAGCCCCACAAAAACGACCTAGTGCTGTCAGAGCGTGTTATAATTTTGGATGTTGCTAGATATTTTTCAAAAAAAACATCCAAATCAATATTACGCTTACCTTCTTCTATTGATGAAAAATGGGTAATTTCCTTAGGTGGATCATAGTTTCTAAAGCTTTCATCCGGAATTCCTGAGTCAGGCGCTATACTTCCTATCATTAAATATGGCAAAATTATGCCAGGAATTCTTTCTTTTACTTTTTGAGCTATTCTTAAGTGCGCAAGCCATGTGGCCAATATAAGCACCCGCCTTCATCTATACTTTAAACTAACTATTTCGTGCTAAACAATTTACATTTACTAAAATAGCACGAAATATTATCCGCTGTCTATAATGCATAGGAACATCAGAATCTTCCTTAAACAAATGTGACCGCCATGCATTTCATAAAAGCTTCCATAATCTAAAATTTTTTCATAGAAGCCTTTTTTATAAATCGCACACATCACTTATTCTCTTCGATATCAAAGCTTTAGTGCGATTTATATTGTATTTGTCTTATATTAGTTTTACATAAGTTATAATATTTTTCAATTAAATAATAAAAAATTTTCAAAAATAGCGCAGCTGCAAGCCGCGCATCTTCTACTTATCATCTTTAATTAATTCTATCACATAATTTAAAATGGTGTCATACTTGCTGATACCTCTCAAAGGAACTTCGCCTTTTTCTATCTGCATCAATAGATCTTGATAGCTTTGCTCTACATAGATATCAGGTGTTGTATGGAATTCTTCATTAGCGGTGCCATCAGGATTTAACCCCATACTACTGGAAAATCTAATGACTATTCCACTGTTAGGAAGCATCATGAGAGCAGGGTCAGCAATGATTCCATCTCCACCAGTAGTTGTTCCTACAAGCGTCGCCCAGCCTGTAGCTTTTGCAAAGGATGCAAAGCTTTCAGCCGCTGAATAAACCCCACCATCTACCAAAAGATAAATTTTACCTTTAAACTTAACCGGATTGTATGGTACAACATCGTTTGTAGTTGTAACAAAATATTTTAATTCTGTTTTGGCTTCCGGCGGATAATTTTTACCAGCAGGAAGCTGATCTGTAGTCTTAGCGTAATATAGTGAATATCTATCCTCTATAAAAGGCTTTATATATTCACTATCCTTATATAGTAAATGCGCATCATAATAGGTGTGCTCGTTAATTAGATAGGCCACAAGGTTATTTCGCCAATATCCATCACTACCACCGCCATTTCCTCGAATGTCAACAATTAAATATGGATAATCTTCTATTTTCTGTAGAAAATCATAGATTACCGCTCCATCAGCACCAGATGAAAATCTATCATTGGTCATCATGGATTTTAATTGAATATAGGCTATTTTATTGGTTTCCAATATCTCAAGCTTATAATTTGTCTCATCTTCAGCTATTTCATAATTTTTTTGATATACTTCATAATTAAATTCATCTTCAGAAACAATGGTCTCTATTGTCTTATTATCAGGCGTAAGCAAAGTCAGCTTTATGGATCCACCTAGTTCTAAAAATATTATGAGTTCGTCTAGCTTCTGCTGATTT
>MGOS01000115.1:0-774 GCA_001797185.1 Clostridiales bacterium GWB2_37_7 | reverse complement strand
CACCTTTTGGTATATCATAATCCTCCAGGTTACCGTCCAGCACAACATATTTTCCTTCTACATATTTAAAAATGACCGGGATATAGTTATTATAGGTTGAAAGCTTATTTTGCCAGTATTTCGACATCGCTATGGCTTTTTCATTATTCAGAATAGCACGTCTTGACGGACTATAGGCTGCCTGCGGGTCCTGATATAGTTCCTTCAGTTCATCATAGAAGGCGCCTTCAAGTATGTGCGTATGTGCGTTTTGAGCCAGGTTTATTATCTTATTTACCTCTGTATAAAACGCTCTATCGTTTTTTGTTTCTTTAATACGGTTTTCAAATTCTTCCTTATATGCTAGCCAATCATAGCCTAGCATTCTTTTTTTTATGTCAAAAAAGGGATAATTATTTTCCATCGTTTCATATAAGTAATTAAAATCCTCTAGTTTTTGTTCCGTCGTTAATTGGACTGTACTGAATTTGGAAATAAAAGGCTTCGTAAAATAGAAGATCGAATACCAAAGTGCACCAGATACTAAAACAACAATTAATAATATAGCAGTTATTTTTGCGGTCTTCATAGCATCATCCTTTATAATTTATGTAATGCTTTAATTATATCAGATTTTAAGTTGTTAAGATTCATTTATATATTTATTGTGTTCAATTTAATATTTTTTAATGAATTATAAACAAGTGCGGGCAGGCACAGAGACCTGCCCCCATACGCGTCAACCTAACCCATAAAATGCATGTACTGAATTGTATTACCATTGAAAAGGCATAA
>MGOS01000114.1:17158-24574 GCA_001797185.1 Clostridiales bacterium GWB2_37_7 | reverse complement strand
GCTGTCTTTCAGTCTTTCACTATTTTCTCGTTCCAGTTCTTCTGCAATTTCATATGCAAGCGCCTCATTCTCAGTAATTAAGAGCTCCACACAACGTGAAGCATCTGCCAAGCGCCCTGCTGCATTTATTCTGGGTGCTATAATAAATGCGATATTATATGAGCTTATCGGTTTATCCTTCAATCCACTTACATCAATTAATGCTTTTAAACCTACGTTCTCTGTATCAATTAGCTTTTCCAAGCCATTTTTTACGATAATTCTATTCTCGTCCAATAAAGGAACTACATCCGCAATCGTTCCTATAGCAGCAATATCCAACACCTCAAACAAAAGCTCACTGTAGCCTATACTGTCTGTTACGGCCTGCATAAGCTTAAAAGCAACCCCGACACCTGCTAGATCTTTAAAAGGATAAATGCTGTATTGTCTATGTGGATTTATAACTGCAAATGCATTAGGAAGCACCTCTCCGCATTCATGATGGTCTGTAATAATGATATCTATACCGTATTCTTTGACTGTTTTTACTACATCTACTGATCTTATTCCACAATCAACGGTTATTATTAAGCTGACACCCATTTCTGCAATTTGAGCAATTGCTTCATTATTGAGACCATAGCCCTCCTCTGCTCGCACGGGTATATAATGTATAACATCAGCTTCCAGCTTACGAAGCGTATTTACACACAAAGCTGTAGAAGTAACTCCGTCAACATCATAATCACCATAAATACAAATTTTCTCATTTTCCTCAATTGCCACTAAAATTCTATCTACAGCCTTTTCCATATCAGTCAACAAAAAAGGATCGTACATGTCTGTAATATCTGCCTTTAAAAATCTTTCAGCTTCTTCAATATTCTCTATGCCCCTATTTATGAGGGTTCTTGCTATTATCTCATCAATATTAAGTTGATTTTTAAGCTGTTCTGTATGCTCGTAGCTTTTGTTATATGCAACCCACTTTTTTCTCACAATACCACCATAATTACTTTCTTAATCATATTTATATAGCTTATAGCTTTAATATATAGCTTTTTTGGGTTGTGTTCAATTATTTATTGTAAATTGTTGTAGAAAAAAAAACAAGGTAACTGCCTTAACAGTTACCTTGCAGTTTTTTAACGGCCAACAGCCGGTTTGAACGCTTTTCTAAGCACAACCCATAGCGGACTTGCTATAAATATAGATGAATAGGTTCCGCTTAGTATACCTAGCATCAATGGAAGCGCAAAATCCTTTATTGCCGGTACGCCCAAAATATATAAGGCAAGTATAGTTATCAAGGTGGTCATAGATGTATTGATTGATCTTGCTAAAGTAGATGAAGTGCTTCTGTTTACAAGCTCATTATCATCCATCTTCTTATTGCTCTTCAAATTTTCTCTCATTCTGTCAAACACAACGATTGTATCATTTATTGAATAACCGACAATAGTCAATATTGCCGCTATAAAGGTTACATTTACTGGTATTTGAAGAACTACATAAACTACAAGCATCATACCTACATCATGAACCAAAGCAAGAACTGCAGCCAATCCGAACTTCCACTCAAATCTTAAAGAAACATATAATAGAATACCTAGATTTGAGAATAGTAATGCTAAAAGCGCCTGTTTCTTAAGTTCACTGCCTATAACTGGTCCTATAGATTCAAACAGAATACTTGTCTGTTCAATACCGAATTGTTCTTTAAAATCTGCATATACAGCCGCTTGCTGCTCATTTGTCAGGTTTACCTTTGTTTTAATTATTGCTAGATCTTTATTAGCACCACCATAGGTTACAATAGCTTCCTTATCGAACTTGTTTGATATAGTTCTTATTTCGTCTACAGTAAAGGTCTTGCCTATTTGTACTGTTATAGAAGTACCCCCTGTAAAGTCAATACCAAAATTTAGTCCTCCTACTATGAAGGAAAAAATCAATCCTATCAAAAGAATGGCTCCGGATATAGAAAACCACAGCTTTTTATATTTCATAAAATCAATAACTCTCATTTGCTTTCCTCCTATGCTCCAAAGTATTTGGTATTCTTAACAATTCCACCTTTTACAAGAAGCTTGATTAGGAATCTTGTAATTACTATGGCAGTGAACATGCTTGACAGAATACCTATTGAAAGCGTAACTGCAAAGCCCTTTATTGGACCTGTCCCGAAGTAAAACAATATAACAGCTGCCAATAATGTTGTAATGTTGGAGTCAAATATTGTCAGGAAAGCTCTTCTGAAACCTGAATCTATAGCTGCTCTTAAGGTTTTTCCAATCTTAAGCTCTTCTTTTATTCTTTCAAATATGATGATATTGGCATCTACAGCCATACCTACAGAAAGTATGATACCTGCTATTCCAGGGAGAGTTAATGTAGCATTTAAGCCTGCTAGAACACCAAGTACAATTACCATATAAAGCACTAAAGCTATATTTGCAATAAGACCAGGTATTCTATAATAAATGATCATAAATAACATAACAATAATAATACCTATTTGACCTGCAAAAACGCTTCTATTAAAGGAGTTCGCTCCCAATTGTGGTCCTACAAGACTCTGTGATAAGACTTCAAGGTCAACAGGAAGTGCACCGGCTCTAATCAATGTAGCTAAGTCAAGAGCTTCTTCCCTCGAGCTATTTCCGGTAATTTCCGCTCTTCCATCCCTAATAACTGTTGTAACAACAGGGTTAGAAATCATCTTTTCATCCAGATAGATACCAATTTGCTTGTTTAAGTTCTTTTCTGTGCCTTCAGCAAACTTTTTTGCACCTTCTGACTTAAGCTCAAAAGCTACAACATAAGACTGTCCAAGTTCACCGGACATAACTGCATTTGCTTTATCTATATCTGCACCAGTTATAACAACATTGCCATCTTCATCTCGAAACTCTAGCTTTGCTGTCTGACCAATAATTTCTATTGCTCTTTGCGGATCTTGTATTTCTGGCATCTGAACCTCTATTCTATTGGTTCCCTGCCTTGTAATAGTTGGCTCTGCTACGCCAAGGGAGTCAACACGCTCTCTTATTGTCGCTACTGCTCTTTCCATTTTTTCATCAGTTAGTGGATCTGCTGGGTCGTCCTTAGCCTGCAGCAGTACTGTTGCTCCACCTCTTAAGTCTAGTCCTAGCTTAATTACATCTTTGATTGGAACTATGCTGTAATTACCCATCGGTAGTCCTAAAACTGCTATGTATGCTGTCAAAGCAATTAATAAAACTATTACCATAAATATGGCTAGGTTTTTGGATTTCATTTGTAACTCCCCCTTTTATTATTTCACAAAGGTAATTATATAACTTTTAAATGACATAGTCAACGAAGTAGCTATGAAGTAATATCGCATATTAAGTTGGGCATTTACTGTGCAAATTATTATAATGCAATACTAGCATTTGTCATTTATTACAATTTATACTTTCTACTTGCTAGCAAGGTATTCTTTTGATAGTGAAACATAACCCGCTACTGACTCTTTAATGCCTTCTACTTCTTCTTCTGTCAATTCACGCACTACTTTTGCCGGGCTACCTATGACCAGTGACCTCCCGGGTATAACCTTGCCCGAGGTAATCAAAGAATTGGCACCTATTATACAATTTTCTCCAATTACTGCACCATCTAATATTGTAGAGCCCATACCAATTATACAGTTGCTGCCTATCTTGCACCCGTGAATGATAGCATTATGACCTATCGTAACATTATCGGCTATGGACACATTATAATCATGGTCACAATGCAGTACACTGCCGTCCTGTATATTGACGTTTTTGCCAATTTTAATCTCGTTTACATCAGCCCTTATAACAGCATTAAACCATACGCTGCTATTTTCATCGATTGTGCATCTGCCAATGACTATACTGTTTGGAGCAATAAAGGAATTATGCGCTATATTAGGTTTGTAGTCTTTGTAGTTTATCATCATTTATAACCTCCGATGCAATATAATTAGTGTAATCTTATACCGTTAATCACTATATATATCTCACACTGAGTCTTGTCTTATTCAACAAAAAGCTTCTTACAACATTTAAAGCAGTAACAAATTTATTGCTACTGCTTAATGTAAAAGAAATATTTAAATTACAGAGTAACCTTACGTGTTTCTGTCTTATGTACTCTACCATTTTCTACGTTCTCACATTTTTGGTTTGCAACAGTACAGGATGTTTTGCACGCTGATTGGCAAGAGTTTTGGCATTCTCCGCAGCCGCCCTTTATTGAGCTATCGCATAATGTTCTGCTGTTTAATGTCATTATATGCTTCATTTTATATCCTCCTCCTAACATTTTACTTAGAAATTATACCACAATAAAATTGGGTAGGAAAGATATTTTTCCCATTACTAGTTTAAATTCACTCCTATTATACCGCCTATTGCTCCAACAACTACTGCAACGAGCAACTTTGCGATTAGATTTATATCCATTAAAAAGACCTGACCTAAAGCCATCCCAAAGGGTATTAGTAAAATTGTAAATATCAACCCCAATACAGCTCCAAACAACCACCCTCTGCGCCTGGTTTTTTTGCCGCCATATGCGCTGGAAATAGCTATACTGATGATTAGTATTGTCTGTGTCACCTTTGACATGGAAGCATCTGAAATCGACGAGAAAGATAGTATTAAAGCATACACAAGTATCATAACAAAGGAAGTGATCAAACAAAACAAAAGTGATTTTAACATGATCATATATGTATTATTTTTACCGCCTTCGTCCTGTGTTTCGCCTAAGTGTTTAGCCTTCCAATAGTTCTTACTATTTTTCATGTGGCAACCCCCTTACTAAAATTTACATAGCATTTTGTAAAAATCTATTCTATACAGGGGGGATTTATGCTAAATTTACATATAAAAAAAGTAACTTGAAATCAAGTTACTTTTTACCTTCTACTTTTCCTACTGCCCAACGAGCAATTTTTAATTTTACTTTGTCAGCTCCAACTTCGATGGTTAGAATATCATCCTTTTGGCCAACTACTTTACCGTATATTCCGCCTATAGTAACTATTTCATCGCCATCTTCTAAGCCACTACGCATTTTTTGTGTCTCTTTTTCTTTCTTTTGCTGAGGTCTAACCATAATAAACCATAATGCTGCCAAAACAACTACATAAGGTAGTGCTAATGTTATTATTCCTGTAATCTGTTGCATGCTTTTCCCCCCTTGCTGCTTTAATATTATTAGTATTCCATATTTATGTCTAAAATCCTTCTAGCTTTACATATTATAGCCATATTTTATAAAAAACTCATTTCTGAAGTCTCTCAGTCTGTCTTCTGCAATTGCTTTTCTTATATCAGACATCAGATTTTGCAAGAAACGCAGATTATGTATTGAGGTCAATCTTCCACCCAATATTTCTCCAGATTTGATCAAATGTCTTATGTAGGCTCTAGAGAAATTTTTACAGGCATAGCAGTCACATTCTTCGTCCATAGGTATAAAATCCTCTGCATATTCAGCGTTTCTAACTACAAGCTTTCCTCTTGAAGTCATAACTGTACCATTTCTTGCTATTCTTGTAGGAAGTACACAATCAAACATATCTATTCCTCTAATAGCCCCATCCAATAGTGCATCAGGACTACCTACCCCCATAAGATACCTGGGCTTATGCTTAGGAAGCTCTGGAACTGTATATTCTAAAACCTCATTCATTATATCCTTTGGTTCTCCAACGCTTAGCCCTCCTACAGCATAACCGGGGAGTTCTATATCAACAGTCCTTTTGGCGCTTTCTATTCTAAGATCCTTGAAGGTACTACCCTGAACAATACCAAACAACGCCTGCTTCTCTGTGTTTTTGTGAGAATCCTTGCAGCGCTGAAGCCATCTTAGGGTTCTTTCCATAGAGTTTTTTGCATAATCCCAATCACATGGATAAGGCGTGCATTCGTCAAAAGCCATCATAATGTCAGCACCAAGAGAATTTTCTATTTCCATTACATATTCAGGAGTAAAGAAGTGCTTTGTACCATCTAAATGCGATTTAAACTCTACACCCTCTTCTTTAATTTTTCTTAACTCATTTAAGCTGAACACTTGAAAGCCGCCGCTGTCAGTGAGTATAGGTCTATCCCAATTCATAAAGCCATGCAGACCTCCGGCTTTTTCTACAAGCTTATGCCCCGGCCTGATATATAGATGGTATGTGTTACTTAATATAATTTGCGCTCCTATTTCCTTTAGTTCATTCGGAGCCATAGCTTTTACTGTGGCCTGTGTCCCTACAGGCATAAAAGTTGGTGTATCAATGATACCATGTGGTGTATGTACACGGCCTAAACGTGCACCGGTTTGCTTGCATTCTTTTATAAATTCGTATTTTACTGCCAAAGAAATTACCTCCAAATTGTTTTATCCTTCGATTGTCTTGATCACTACCTTTTCTATTACACCGTCTTTTAATCTTAGTATGCGGATTTTCACTGTAGATATTTTAAGCTCTAATCCCTCATATAACTGGACGCCTGCTTCATGGGCAAGCTTATATACAACACCACCTATTGTATTGCCAAATTCTTCAGAAATATTTATTCTCAGCAGCTCATTAACTGCTTGAACAGATACCGCTGCAGAAAATTTGTGACCATTGATGTTTTCATTGGACATGTCTTTGACAAACAAAAATTTTCGAATAGCAAAAATAGCTGCAATTGCAACAATGCCTATCATGAAGTCCACCATACTCTGATTACCTATAAGCAACTTTCTCGCAACAGTATACAAAAGCACCTCAATAACACTGCTAGGTGAATGATAAACGAGCATTATAACCAGTTCCACTCCGACAACCAACAAAAGTACATGTCCCATAAATTTTTGGAATACTTCATATGTATCAATTGGGTTTGTATTAAGTATTATACCAAAATACCTTACTAAGTCTACCATTCCAATTAAAACTGAAATAATGATAAAAAATGCAAGTAAAAATTCCAAGTAATAAGTCAGATGTCTTATCCTTGATTTTAGTTTCTCGAATTGCATTGAACCCCTCCTTAAATCAAATTATTAACATGGCATCGCCAAAACTAAAAAATCTATATTTTTCTTTAACAGCTTCAGTATAAGCATGAAGGACATTTTCTCTGCCTGCCATGGCACTGACTAGCATAACCAGTGTAGATTCCGGCAAATGGAAGTTTGTAATTAAACCTTCTATTACTTTAAATTTATAACCGGGATATATAAAAATATCTGTCCATCCGCTACCAGGGCTTACAACTCCTGCTTCTGATGAAATAGACTCAATTGTTCTTGTAGAGGTAGTGCCTACACTGATTATTCTGCCCCCTTCAGATTTAGTGCTGTTTATAATATCAGCAGTGGCTCTGTCTACTTCAAAATATTCACTATGCATTGTATGCTCCAAAATATTTTCTGTCTTTACAG
>MGOS01000114.1:15929-17127 GCA_001797185.1 Clostridiales bacterium GWB2_37_7 | reverse complement strand
GATGTACGCAAGTCTAATTCCTATCTGCTGAATTTCTTCTAGCAGCTCAGGGGTAAAATGCAGACCTGCTGTTGGCGCTGCAGCAGAACCCTCATGCTTAGAAAAAACAGTCTGATAGCGCTCTTTATCCTCAAGAGCTTTTGTTATATAAGGAGGAAGCGGCATATTTCCCAATCTGTCTAAAACTGCTTCAAATACACCTTCATAATAAAATTTTACAATTCTATTACCACCCTCAACAATATCTAGTATTTCAGCTTCCAACTCATTTTCACCAAAAAAAAACTTAGCTCCTATTTGTGCTTTTCTACCTGGTCTTAAAATAACCTCCCAGGTATCCCTATCCAAACGCTTAAGCAGCAGAAATTCTATGCTGCTGCCTGTTTCCTTTTTTACTCCAAATAGTCGTGCAGGAATCACTCTGGTATTATTAAGAACAAGACAATCTCCCTTTTTTAGATATTTTATTATATCTCTAAAGGTATCATGCCTTATTTCACCATTTTCTTTACTTAAAACTAAAAGTCTTGAGGCATCTCTTTTTTCCAGAGGTTCCTGAGCTATAAGCCCTTCAGGTAATTCATAGTAAAAATCCTTCAGATTCATTTCTAGCCTTCTTTCTACTTCACTTTTGCTCCTGTATAATAGTATTCCAATATTTGTATAAAATTAAACCCTGCTTCCGCCATACCCTTTGCACCATATTGGCTCATACCCAATCCATGCCCCCATCCCTTACCGGTGAATACATAATTTTCTGGTATAACACTTGTATTGGACAATGTAAATTGGTCTTTAATATACAACTTATTGTTGTCGCTATTTAGCTTTTGGACTCCGTTTGCAGATAGTATATATATATTTCCTGCCCTTTCCACCTGCGGATTAATATATGCGCTATTCTTTATAAATAGATCTGCATCCGTAGTTACATTGTACCAAATACTTCTTATTTCAGAGGACCCCATCATGGTTCTAATTCTTTCCTTTGTTAGTTGAGTATATCCCTTAGTTCCCTTAATTTCAAGTAATGTGACTCTACCGTTTTCACTAATTTTTAAAGGAATTATATCAATTATTTCACCTATATCAATTTTATTTGCAATAAGCTTTGCCTTTATATCGTTTTTACTATATTTTTTTATCCAATTATCATATGGACTTCCCAAACCATACTTATCATCCACAGACCTAATAT
>MGOS01000114.1:0-15897 GCA_001797185.1 Clostridiales bacterium GWB2_37_7 | reverse complement strand
TTTTCAGTACGTCCGCCGCTGCTTGAGTGAAAATAAGTATAAATCAGTTTATCATTATAAAGAACTAGTCTCCCCTTTGTTTCATCGACAGCTTGATTTGTTCTGGCATTTTCATATCCATATCCCTTGTATACCTGACTATGCGGCTCGTTGCATAGATCAAAGCCGTCAGCAGCATGCTTACCAATATTTAATATTCCATAATTTCTTGCCGCAACAGCCTGTGCCTTAAGTGCTTCCATATTCCAAGAATAAGGCATCTCTGCAGGCACTACACCATAAAGATATTGTTCAAAAGGAAGCTCATTGTATACATTTATATGACCTTCAGGTATTCTTTTTATAAATAGATTACCTCTGTATTTCATTGTATTGAAAGACATTATAGGCGTTGAGTTACTAACTGTTAAAGGTTCAAACTTGACGTCTGACGCTGCATTAATGATATATAGAAGCTTTCCTGTAACCGCGTCAAACAGCTGCACTCTATTTTTATCCGGTGCTACCACAGAGTAATTGTAGTTAGGCATTTCATTTTGAAAGACCTGAATTTGTGTTAAGCCTTCACTTTCATCAAGATAGAGCTGCGCCCATACCCTCCAACCGTTATCATATGCCAAAAAAACCGTTTGACTCAATGATGCCATACTATCTGCAACCAGTTTAGCTGAATTATAGTCAGGATAAATTTCTCCTATTTGAATATGATAAGGTCCTACTACTTCACCTGTATACTGTGCTGCCATTACATAATTAATCTCAATTTCCTTGTTGTTGACTATATTATAATATGCATCCTTGCGTATCTTAAAACCTGTAGCACCAGGATAATTAAAAAGCTCTAAATAGCTTGTGCCGCTTTTAATGCTAATCTTCAAACCGCCATCACTTTTGATTATAAAATTATTGTTGGCAGCACTATTATAGCTTAAGCCTACTTTTATTAATTCCGGTATATTGGGATCTGCATATGTGATGCTAAAGCTGCTGATAACAAATGCTGCTGCTAAAACTAGTATGATAAGTCTAATTCTGCTTCTATGATTGGACTGCTCCATTTTAACATCCTCCTTAGTACAAGCTAACTCTATTATACATTAAATTTCTACAATGTGAAATGAACAATAAGTCTTAATTTGACGTAATATAAGATTTTGTGCAACAAAAATCCATGCACAAATATTGTACATGGATTTTAAAGAAATAATATTTTATATGTCAACTATTCATTATCATCTTACTATATCAAAATGCCTATAAGCAAGCTCTGTAGCTATTCTTCCCCTTGGTGTTCTATTTATAAAACCTATTTGTAATAAATATGGCTCATAAACATCCTCAATAGTACCACTGTCCTCACCTATTGAAGCAGCTAAGGTATCCAGTCCTACAGGTCCTCCGGCGAATTTATGGATAATAGCAAGAAGCATCTTCTTATCAATATCATCTAATCCTCTATCATCTACTTCTAGCATCTTTAATGCTTTATCTGCGGTATCTATGTCAATAATGCCTTCTGCCTTTACCTGCGCATAGTCTCTTACCCTCTTTAGGAGCCTATTTGCAATTCTGGGTGTTCCCCTGGACCTTTTTGCGATTTCCCATGCTCCTTCATTATCAATGTGTATCTTCAGTATTTTTGCAGAACGTGTAATAATTTTGTACAGCTCATCTTCTTTGTAATAATCAAGTCTGCATATAACACCAAATCTGTCTCTTAGGGGGTTGGTAAGCATACCTGCTCTTGTAGTTGCTCCTATCATGGTAAATTTAGGAAGATCCAGTCTTATAGATCTCGCACTGGGTCCTTTACCTATAATGATATCTAATGCGAAGTCTTCCATAGCCGGATAAAGAATCTCTTCAACGCTTCTATTCAATCGATGTATCTCATCAATAAATAATACATCGTTATTGTTCAAATTCGTTAGAATAGCTGCTAAATCCCCTTGCTTTTCAATGGCAGGACCTGAAGTAATTCTAATGTTTACGCCAAGTTCATTTGAAATTATGCCGGCAAGGGTTGTTTTTCCAAGCCCTGGGGGGCCATAAAGCAGTACATGGTCCAAGGTTTCCTTTCGTTGATTGGCTGCCTTGATAAATATATCAATTTTCTCCTTAGCTGAGGACTGTCCTATATAGTCTTCCAAAGTTTTAGGTCTTAGACCTGTATCGATTTCATTGTCCTCATCCAATATCTTTGGAGTTATCAATCTGTCTTCCATTTCCTTACCTCACTTTACATTACTGCAAGTATCCGAAGTGCTTCTTTAATCATTTGATCAATAGGAGCTTCTTGATTTTTCAGCTTAGCTGCAGCTTGTGCTGCAACACTGTAATTATAGCCCAAAGAAGTTAAGGCTTCAATAACCTGAGTTATATCTCCACCAAAGCTATCTACGTTGTGCACCGCAATGGCACTTTCAGTGTCTATTTTGTCTTTTAGCTCTAATATTATTCTTTCTGCTGTCTTTTTTCCAATCCCTTGTGCTTTAGTAAGCTTAACTGCATCCTTTGAAACGATAGCCAACGCAATTTCCTGTGACTTGTAGTGGTTTAAAAGAGATACCGCAGCCTTAGGTCCTACCCCCGACACAGTATTTAGCAGCTTAAACATATGAAGCTCATCACGTGTATCAAAACCGTATATGACCAAATCATCCTCTTTTACAATAAGCTGTGTAAAAATCTTCACGGTAGAATCAACAGAAATGTTTCGAATGGTATTTTGAGATGTAAATACCTTATACCCAACACCATTCATGTCAACAACCAAATAATCCTCTTGTATGGAGTCCAGCTTTCCTTTTAAATAATCGTACATAACAACACTCCTTTAAAGCTTAAATAAATGGGAAAAGTTTGATGAATTCCCATGACAAATTGCAACGGCTAAAGCGTCTGCCACATCGTCAGGCTTGGGTACTTCCTTCAAATTCAATAGAAGCTTCACCATCTGCTGCATCTGCTTTTTTTCTGCCCTGCCATAGCCTACGATGGCTTGCTTTACCTGCAAAGGTGTATATTCGTAGATCGGCACCCCTAAATTGGCGGCAGCTACTACTGCTACCCCCCGGGCATGTCCCACTGTAAGTGCTGTCTTGATATTTTTATTGAAAAAAAGCTCTTCAATTGCAAAAGCCTCAGGCTTATGTTGCTCTAGCAGCTCTGTCAACTGTCTATGTATTATACTAAGTCTCAAGGACATTGGTGTCCCAGCCTCTGTGGTAACCGCTCCGTAATCTATAACCTTAAAGCTATTGCCCTTGTATTCTACCAATCCATAGCCCAAAATAGCGATCCCAGGGTCTATTCCCATAATTAACAAAGTATCACCCCAAACATATATTCGCACCTGTACATTAAATATAACCTTTTTTCTATAAAAAGTAAAGACTTGTAATGCTTTTAGCATACAAGCCTTTTAGTAATCAGTCGCTTAAGCCCTCCAGCTTTTGTTGCAGCTCTTCCTCGCTCTCAGCGACAATACCATATTCCAGATTGCTTTGATCTTCATTGGTTAATATAGATATCGGATAATCTGTCATTTCATATAGTGTCTTTACACCATCATAATTGTAGACATAAATCGCTATATATCCATCCTTCGAGCTTATAATGAAATGTTTAGGACAATAGGTTTGAATCTCTCTTTTTAATATTACCTGCTGTGTAGAGAATTCACTTACTGTCCAATCAGGATACTTGCTTTTTAAGTCCTCTTCTGATAGGTTTATAAACTCCCTAATATCTACGGAATCCTTGTCTAACAGGTGACCGCATAAAGTGAAATAAGTCTTAAATTGAATCTTCGTATTTGCTGTTATTAAATTGCCTGGGGTTGCAGTGAGTAGCTGCTCATTATTTGGAATTGGATCAGCATTTGCTACAATTTCGGGATTTCTAATGCTGTTCGGAATTTGAAAGCCAATTTTATCACCTTGACCTTTATTATCTTTATTAATATTTGTATTACCGTCAAAATTTAAAAAGTATCCAAAACCAAAGGCCGAGACAAGTATCACTGTAATAATCAACAGCACTACATTTCTATTTCTTTTCCGTGCTCTATTCTCAAACATAAAATTCCCTCCAAACCTTTATGAAGGGTATTATTTCCATATTTCAAAGATTTATACACGCTTATACTTTACCATCCCTTGGTTGCTTTTCTTGAAAGTTTTTACAGGGTGCTCCAGTGGCTTGAAACACTGTTATAGAGGGCATTTGTGAACCCTTGAAGCCAAAAATCCTACAGCCTTTTGGAAAACGGCTGTCCCAAGTAATCATATAATTTTTGCATTTAATACAATTAATATTTTCTACCTTCATCCCAATCTCCATAACTAAATATTTATATATGATTATACGATATATACCGCAAAAAAGAAATGTCAAACAAGAGCAGCAGAGACCCCTGCCTAGGTTTGATCTCAAATGTATTTTTCACAACATATAAATCAAGGAAAATAAGTTGCACTTTTTGAATTTATGTAAATGTTTAGTACAGAGCATATAGAAAATAGCATCCACAGCAATTATGGATGCTAAAATGTTAGTGTATCTGCTCTATATCCTCTACGATGTCGTTTATATTTCTTGAGAATATATCCATGACTTGAATTTTGTTGTCAAACTCCTCATCATTAATGCACTGCATATCAATTTCTTGCAGTATATCCTTTAACTGACTTATTAAAACCTGCTGTTTTGTGTTCATTGTTAACCTCCTGCTTTATTAATTCGGTTACTAATATTATTTACAATATTTCAATTTATATTTAATGTATATCTATTATTGTTAGCTGATAACAATATAATATAAGACTGCTTCCTTTATTATTAAATATCTTATAAAAATGATTCGTGTAAATATATAAAATACCTTGCATTATTACTCAAATTCCTTTAGCATTTATCTGTAAACAAATATTGAGGAAGTGTACAAATGGACTATATCGTTTTTGATACAGAATTTAATCAACCACAGCCCAAGCTATATAACCCTAATATAAAATTTAAGCCGAATCGAATCTGTCCTTTTGAAATTATCGAAATTGGCGCAGTAAAGGTCAATCAACAGCTTGAAATTGTTGATACCTTTCAGAGCTTTATAGACCCGGTAATTTATAAAAGACTGAGTCCTATCGTATCTAGAAAAACCAGAATTACGAAAAAGGATTTAAAAAAAGGCGAAAATTTTGTTAAGGTTATGAAGGCATTTAATAAATGGATTGGTGAAGAATATATACTTTGCACCTGGAGCAACAATGATATTCGAGAAATGAAAAGAAACTGCAAATATCACAATATAGACAGTGAATGGTTGGATAGCTACTATGACATACAGCTCCATTGTACCAAGCTTCTAGGTCTACCCAAGTCCCATGCCATTGGTTTGAAAAATTCACTTCAGGCCTTTGACATAGAGGAAGATACCAGTTTCCATCGAGCTATAGAGGATGCCATTTATACCGCCAAAGTTTTTATCAAGGTCTACAGTAAGGAAATGGAGATAGAAATTTTAAAAACGAAGGATCCAGAGTGAGAATAAGATCAAAGCCGCCTACATATTGCAGGCGGCTCTTTTATTTATTAAGTTCTTGTATGATTGACCATACATCCAAATTATACGCATCATCCTCCGGAGCTGAAAAATTCGGTATTGTGCCCAGCCTCCAAAATGAAAGTCCCCCTAATCCAAACATTTTTGCCAATTTAATTTTTGCAGCTATACTTCTTTCATCCTCGTACCAAACAATATTGCGAATACCCTCATCTTCATAGGTTAAATAAGGAGCCTGATAGATTTCTGAATAATTAGAGCTTTTTATTGTAGTGCTTGCATCCTTCATGCGATTGATTATTTTGATATACTCGGGACTATAAGGCTCACTATTTGATACAGTTCCATTTTTAAACTGCCATTGAGCTGCAGAAAAGCTCATTTGCAGCAGCAGCTTCTCTTTCGGTACCCCTGTTCCTGCATTTAAAGCATACTTTATGGCTAAATATACATCCTTTATGGGTGCTAAGGGTGTTTCTCCTTTGAAGTATTCCATTTCTTGACTGCTGATACGCTTTGTTTCATAATCGTGAGCCATTAATATAACATAGTCTGCCAATTGTCCGATCGCCGCAAAGTCATAGCCGTTATAATAGGGTTGTCCCGCTTCTCTTGCAGGATTAACGCTAACCATCAGCTTTTTGTTGCTTGCATCAAGTAGAGGTTTTAACTTTTCAAGGAATCTAACAAAGCTTTGCTTGTCCACACCATTGTCTCTCAAGCCCTCAAAGTCAATTATCACGCCGTCGAATTGGGTTTTGGAGCTATCATCACTAAGATTATTGATCAAGACACCAATATCGCTTATTAGCTTGTCTACAGCCGTCTCGCTGTTTAACAGCAGGGATACCAGTCTTTCTTTTTTTGTATTTGTAGAAACAACATCCTCGTTAGAACCAAATACCATTAAATACTTAGCCGTGCTGCCTGTATTGACATCATTTATCAACAACTGAAAGTCTGTCGGCACATAAAATGGATGTCCGCCATTTTTCATTGTAGTAGTCAGCTCAATCTGTTGGGTGTTCTGATTGTAGTCCAACCGGCTCCAACCAAAGCCCACGCTGTCAAAGGTATTTATCTTGTCTGCTTGCTCGAAGGACTTGATGGCATAAAAGCCATTTACTTTGTCCAATTTATTATTATTGTTGTTGTAGATTCTAATCAGCATAGCCGCTGCTTCCTGTTTAGTTGCCTTAGCATCAGGGTCAAAGATGTCCTTGCTTCTGCCGTTGATGATGCCAAGATCCTTAGCAAGCTCTATATAACCTGCACGCTGTATAACATCCTTGAATTGCGAGGGTTGTTTATTTACGGCTGCTGCTAAATAATCGTATTCCATTGATCTTATTATCATTACTGCCATTTCTTCTCTTGTAATTGGCTTGTTGGGTTGGAATTTATCATCAAGATAATCGCTTTTTATAATCGTTTTGTTTTTAAGCCCCATGTTTATGTAGGGATAAAACCAATCTGTAGCATCAACATCCTTGAACATCTCTGTAATTTGTGTATTATCCAATTCTAATCCTTGCAGTCTTATGAGAAATGTAAGGAATTCAGCTCTTGTTATTTGCTTATTAAAGCCAAAGGCTCCATTACCAATGCCATTCGTTATATTCAATTCTTTTAGTTTATTTATATATTCTTCATATAAATGACCTTTTGGAACATCATTAAAGCTTGTCTCGCTACTGGTCGTTGCTGCACTAATGTTAATAACCAAAATTAGCACCAGCAAAATAGAAACTGCTTTTCTCATAAATACCCCTCCACATAAAAAACAGATATGAAAACATATTGCATAGAATTATTTCTCTGATTATTATAGCATATAATATGTATTAAGTTAACCTAAGTATTTATACCATGCAAAAAGACATACTTTGCAGTATGCCTCCTTGATGATGCTAATTAAATTTTTGTTTATAGCTTCTTAGATAATGTAGGCAGGATTTGTACAATGCCTCAAAATCAACCTTCTCATATATCCTTTCATCAAACTCATTCAGCATATCAAATTTATCTTCGTCAGCGCTGTCACCATTGTATATTATTGACGCTTGATTAATGATCTCAGCGAACTCAGACTGCCCTATCATCTTTAGCACATTGACCGTATCAGCGCTGTATTTGCTGTTTGTATTAAAGAAATATTCATCAAGTCCGCCATTATTTATTTCACTTAACAAGGTATCTATCATAAAGATATTTTTTTCTTCCACCTTCAAGCTGTTAAAACTTCTTTCAGCTTCCTTCTCGGCAACTATGTCCGCCACCGCATAAAATTTATCTTCTTCCGATCCTTCATTTTCTAAAATTTCTTCTAGATAGTTCATATTATTCACTCCTTTGTCGTTCACTGATTTTTTCAGATATAGTA
Source organism: Clostridiales bacterium GWB2_37_7 (assembly GCA_001797185.1). Taxonomy (GTDB): domain Bacteria; phylum Bacillota; class Clostridia; order Lutisporales; family Lutisporaceae; genus GWB2-37-7. Next base: position 7,948 of record MGOS01000114.1, on the reverse strand, counting down.
TTAGTTAATGTCCTGAAACTATACAATTTTGGTATGAATTCTTTATTTTCTTACTGGTATATAACCTGTTTCTTCAATATGTACACTCACTAAATATAAAATAAAAACACCTTCCATACGAGTTTTACATCATAAAAAAGGTGCTTATATATCCTATTCCAGTCTTGTATTCCTACTCTTCATCAGGAAGCTCAGCATTGTGGTAAACATCCTGAACATCATCGTCTTCATCAAGCAAATCAAGCATTTTAGTGAACTTCTTGATTACCTCTGCATCTGTAACTTCTACAATTGTTTGTGGTATCATGGTTACTTCAGCCGACGCCATTTCGATACCGGCATCCTCCAGTTTTTGTCTTACTTCAGAAAAGTTTTCTGGTGAAGTATATATTTCAAAGGAATCCTCCTGTACTGTAAAGTCATCTGCTCCACAATCAAGAGAAAGCATCATAAGCTCTTCTTCCTCAACCTTCTCTGTCTTCTCAACGATAATCAGTCCCTTTTCATCAAACATAAAGGATACGCACCCCAGTGTGCCTAAGCTTCCACCATACTTATCAAATTTATGTCTTACTTCTGCTGCTGTTCTGTTTCTGTTTTCTGTAAGCGTTTTAACAATTACTGCAATCCCGCTTGGTCCATAACCCTCGTAGGTTATTTCCTCATAGTTGATGCCTTCCATTTCTCCTGAGCCCTTCTTGATTGCTCTTGCAATGGTATCGCTGGGCATATTGTTAGCCTTAGCCTTTGCTACTACATCAGCAAGCTTTCTATTGCTGGAAAGATCAGCGCCATCCTTTGCTGCTATGGCAATTTCCTTGCCTAGCTTTGTAAAGATTTTGCCTCTCAATGCATCCTGCTTCCCTTTTCTATGCTTTATATTGGCCCATTTTGAGTGTCCCGACATATGAATCCTCCTCTATAGTACATAAAGATAAATAATTGACAATAACAGAAATATTCTATCACAAAGTATATTTCCCTGCAAATTACTGTTTCTCAGAAGGTACAAACTTTGGTGTAGGCACTCTCTTATGCTCACTGCGCGCATTCATTAAATCTACCTTGCATTTTACCTCGCTTACAGCTTCTCCCGTCAGTATGTAATTGTCAAGCTGCTCATAGGTCATGCCCATTTCGCTTTCATCCGATTGATTCTCCCATAAGCCTGCTGTAGGTGGCTTGGTGATTACAATCTCTGGTATTCCTAGGTATTCAGCCAGTGCTTTAACTTCTTTTTTTACAAAGCTCGCCAGCGGAAGTATATCGGTACCACCATCTCCATACTTTGTAAAATATCCAATGGTCAATTCACTTCTGTTACCTGTTCCCGCAACAAGATAATTATGAACTCCAGCATAATAGTACAAGGTTATCATTCTCAATCTTGATTTAATGTTGGCTATTGCTAGCTTAGGATCAGAATCCTTTGTACCCACCAGGTTTTTCATTGTATCAAATGCATCGTTTAATACAACAGTCTTCATTTCCATTCCAATAGCATCTGCTACAAGTCTTGCATGCTCTTCATCTACAGGATTGCTATAGCAAGGCATCGCAACGCAAAAACTGTTTTCTGGGAAAGCTCTCTTTACCAAGGCAGCTACTACCGCTGAGTCAATTCCGCCTGACATGCCTAGTACAACACCCTTTGCTCCTGCACTATATACTCTTTCTTTTATCCATTCAACCGCTTCATTGCAAACCAACTCAATATTTTTCAATTTATTTCCTCCTTATGTGCAAATTACTAAATTTATAATATCACTATCAAATATGCCTGTAAACACCAATAATTATTCAGTACTAATTTTTTCTTGCATTAATGAAACAACAAATGCAAAGATTAATACTGAGAAAGATTGAGACTATAGGTGATTAAATGAAAAAAAGCAAATGTCATAGAAAGCTGCTTCTGATTGGCCTTATAAGTGGATTAGTTAATGGGCTGTTTGGCTCAGGCGGCGGCACAATATTGGTGCCTTGTCTTGTTTTTATAATGGATGTGGAAGATCACAAAGCACATGCAACAGCTATAGCAATTATTCTTCCCTTATCTATTTTAAGCTCAATAATATACTATCGTTATAATGTTGTAGATTTTACATTAACTGCTAAAGTTGCAATTGGCTCCGTGCTTGGAGGTATTATAGGTTCTATGCTGTTAAATAAGCTTTCAGTCAATGTCCTCAGAAAATTTTTCGGAATAGTTATGATTATTGCAGCTGTTAGGATGGTGCTATAATGCTTATTGTACTGATAGGCTTTTTCGCCGGGATTATCGGAGGCATGGGCATTGGTGGAGGCACTATTTTAATCCCTTCACTCATATTCCTCTTAGGCACACAACAGCATACGGCACAAAGTGTAAATTTGATATCCTTCATCCCTACTGCCATAGTTGCTATATTAATCCATCTCAAGCACAAAAACATCCAAAAAGAACTTGTTCTGAAGCTTATACTTCTTGGCATAATCGGTGCCCTGACAGGCTCATTCATTGCAGTAAGCCTCGATGCTCAGCTGCTAAAAAAGGTTTTTGCAGGTTTCTTATTTATTATGGGATTGTATGAAATTTTTTCAAAGAAAAATTTAAAAAAGAAATGAAGGGTGCATATGAAACTCAAGGATTATCTAAATACCTATATTTTGACAAGGAATCTAAATGAATATAGAGAGAGGCAAAGAAAAGAAGTTGTATCCGATGAAAATGAATTTGACGAAAACTATTTCAGAGTTGATGACAAGCCCAATGACGGCAGAGGCAATTTTTAATAACCACAAGAATCCTTTATTTATTGTGAAATACTTTACATAAAGAAAATTTGCTATGTAAGACTATTGGACTGTGCAAGCAATACGTTCCTTATGTAAAGAATATCTTTCCACATTTATCGCAATTCAACCAATACACATTCATTAACTATGATATTAATTCCATAGGCTATGGCTTTTTCAATAAGTTCTTTGCTTTCTGCACCTGGCTGGCACCAAACATTTTTTATGCCTTTTTCCTTTGCCTTATCTATTACTTCCATTCCAATTTTATAATTAACAATAAGGCTTATAACATCAATGTTGTCTGGTATATCGGATATACTGTGATAGCATGTTAAACCCTCTATTTCATCAAATTTAGGATTTACAGGATAAACATTGTAGCCTTTATTCTTCAATCTATCATATACCTTATAGCCAAATTTGCTCGTGTCCTGTGTAGCGCCTACAACAGCCCAATTTTTTAGCTTTAACATCTCTTTCATATCATTCATCCCTTCTTATAAGTTCCAATATATTATTCTCATTTTGCAGTAATATTATGGATGCAATAATTAAAAATATGCCAATACCCTGTACCATATTCATCTTTTCTCCCAAAATGAAATATGCAAGGATGACTGTAATAGGCAGCTCTGCTGTTGCTACGATACTCGCCTTCTCAGCACCTACTATGCCGATGCCCTTATATAAAAACACCACAGGCAGAATTCCTGATATAATAGCAAGCTCCAGTATGTAAAATGCAATATCCCAAGTCATTACAAAGTCAAACTTGAAAAATCCTGGGTTAACCAGAAAAGTAATAAGCAGTATAACACCTGAGGTATAAAAAGTAGTCACCATTGGCTTTGCTTCCTTAAATTCAATTTCAGCGTAGATATTAAAAAAAGCATAGGCTGCGCTGGACAATAAACCAAACAATAACCCAATAGCAGGAGTCATAGTCATATCAAATGCAAAAATATTAATCACCATAGCACTGCCCAAAATTGCAAGCAGAAGGGCAGTATTGTTAATCAAATTTATTTTCTTTGTTTTAGAAATCAAAAAATAAACACTGATCAGAACGGGATGTGTAAACAAAAGCATGGACGCTATACCTGCATTTACTTTATCCAGTGCCAAATAGAAAAACAAAGTCGTACCGCTGCTTCCTATAATGCCTTGGATCATTATACTTTTTATCTCTTTTTTAGTAAGCTTAAGCAATTTAATATCCTTTAAAATGAAATAGCCAAACATAATCATAATTGTGGTTGAATACTGCAGTATAATCAAATCCAGAGGTGCAACCCCTGCATTTATAACGTTCTTACCCAAAACACCAATAATAGCAAAAAAAGCAGCAGCCAAAAATACATATATATAACCAATTCTTAACCTTTGCAACGAATCATCCCCCAAAATGCTATAGGTAGCTTAAGATATTAAGCTACCTATAGTTTAAACTTTAAATTGTGTCTACGTCAATTGCCCTTACGGTATAACATATTTAGCAAGTCTGCCATAAGTTATAGGGTCTATTTCTGCTTTTACATATACTCCTTCTTCTCTATAATCCTCAGCAATAACTCTGCAATTGTTATGTACCATAGAATTCATAGCTCCATCAGTATACGGTACCATAAGCTCTACAATTTTCCATTTCTGAGCTGCAAATTTATCAATTTCCAGCATAAGGTTATCAAAGCCCGACTTATTCAAAGCAGATAGGTAAACGACGGGAGCCTCTTCAGTAGACTTTACATTTATTTCTGTGAAATCCTCTACCTTATCCATTTTATTGATGGCAGTTATCATAGCCTTATTTTCTGCACCTAATTCCTTCAATACCTCAAGTACAACCTTGATCTGCTGATCATAATCCTTATTGCTGCCATCTACTACGTGAATCAGCAAGTCTGCATACAAAACTTCCTCTAGTGTTGACTTAAATGCTTCTACCAGGTCATGGGGAAGTTTTTTAATAAAACCAACAGTATCAGTAATTAGTATTTCTTTTCCGCTTTCTAAGGTTACTTTTCTGGTTGTAGGATCTAGGGTTGCAAACAACTGATCCATTGCATAAATATCTGCATCTGCCAAACTATTTAACAAAGTTGATTTTCCTGCATTGGTGTAGCCTACAAGACATGCTTGAAAAACGTTGTTTGCTTCTCTGCTAACTCTTTGCACGCTTCGCTGCTTCTTTATTTCTTTAATTTCATTTTGCAAGTCATTAACTCTATCTCTTATTCTTCTTCTATCAATTTCAAGCTTCTTTTCTCCGGGACCTCTCGTACCTATACCGCCGCCAGTTCTAGACAATTGTCCTCCGAGCCCTATTAGTCTTGGCATTGCATACTTTAGCTGTGCCAGCTCTACTTGCAGCTTGCCTTCTCTAGACTTTGCACGTTGTGCAAAGATATCCAAAATCAATTGTGTCCTATCAATTACCTTGATGCCTAGAACCTCTTCCAAATTTCTTATTTGAGCGCCTGACAGCTCCTCATCAAATACAACCAAGTTTGCATCTACCGTCTGTACCAGCAGTGAAAGTTCCTTTAACTTGCCCTTGCCTATAAAATATGCATTGTCTTTCTTATCTCTAGTCTGAATCATTCTGCTTAATTCTTTGCCGCCTGCAGTCTTGAGCAATTCTCGAAGTTCTTCCAGAGCCTCTTCATTTTCTATCCCGACTAATACTGCTCTTTCCTCTCCAACTTCAACAGCTTTTGATATTTTCGCTGCTTTCTTAAGATTTTCCTCTGCCTCAATAATAACAGCTTTAACATTTAGCTTCATGAATCTTTCTTTGGGATAAGGTCCGGCAACCAAAGGTAATAAATCGCTTTTGTCATCCATACCTAAAAAGGATACGAACAAATCCGATGCAGCACCATCCTTAACGCCAACAGCAGCCATCATATCAAAGCGAAGCTTCTTCAATGCAGACAAATCCACATCAGAAAGCATGCCACTGCCATTTGGGTGGGTATGCAGCACTCTGATTCCGCTTAAACTGTTTTCTGATCTTCTATCAGCTAAGTCCTTAAGGGTTACTGTGTTTTCATCACCAATCTCAACATCAAGTACTTCACCTTTTCTATTTATAAATACTGCTATTTCCTTACCAATTTTTTCAGTTATTTCACAAATTGTATCAATGATTTTTTCGTTAGCAAAAAAATCTCTATCAATTGCTTCATTCTTTAAGTCCTCCAATTGATTTATCAAGGTTTTTTTAATTCCTGTTTTGTTTTCCATCATATCACCTCAAGTTGTCTCATTTTTTTCCGTAGAAATTTCCTTACTCTAATCATACACAAAAAAGCACTTAATTATAAGTGAGTAGTTATCTATAACTAAATTTTCTTAAAAAGAAAAGCATCACCACTACTCTGCAGCGGATGCCTCTATTGACCCCTTTGTTTTGGTATGAAGCTTAACAAAGTTAATAAGTATGCCAATAAGAACAAGCAGCATTCCAATGATTGTTTTGATACTTAATACCTCGTTTAAAAATATTACAGCTAAGGTAGAAGCTATTACAGGCTTTAGGAAAAAAACCATTGCACCTTTACTTGCTGTCAAAACCTTCAAGGCTTCCATATAGGTAATATAAGCGATTCCAGATAGAAAGACCCCTAAATACAATACCTTAATAATCGCATCTAAAGGTATATAAAACAACGGGATTTTAAAATAAATCAGTACAGGTAAATAAAAGAAGCTTCCCAGGATTGATGATAAGGAAATCATTGTTATGCTGCTTATCCCTTCACTTTTAAGCTTACCAAGTACAGTATACAGTCCAAAAGTCAAAGAAGCAAGAAGCGCAAGTAAAAGGCTCACAACAGTATCACCACCGCTATTTCCTTTATAAATTATTAGAGAAATACCTAACACCCCAAAACCTATGCAAGCAATTTTGTCAAATGTCACTTTTTCTTTTAATATCAGTGCAGAAAAAATCATTACAAATATAGGATTAGAGCTTATTAGTATTGCTGCCGTTGAAGCTTTTCCTAAACTGATTGAAAGCTGCAAAGCACCCATGCTAATAAATATATTTAATACACCCAAGCCTAAAAAGAACAACCAATCTTTCCTTTGCAGCTCTTCTTTTTTTGCTATGACAAAAGGAAGTAAAGTAAAACCTCCTATGAAAAACCTTAAGAAGGTCAGCTGCAATGGATTTATTATACCCTTCAAAGTGCTCGTTACAACCTCTAAGGTGCTAAAAATCAGAATTGTAATTGCTAATAGTATATAACCCTTGTATTTCATATGAACCCCCATAATAGAATAACTAGAACTACTGTTATATTTTATCATAAATAATGCAGAAAATATGAATTATGAAATATTTTTAAAAACAGAAAAAGAATTATTCAACTAATACTTAGTTATAATAAATATATCGAAACCTTGGAGGAGCAAACATGAGTACAGACAGGTTATTAATTATAATAGGATGGACAATAACTACAGTATTGTTGCTTTTGTATGTACCAAAAGCGAGAATAAGGCAAGCTTTTGTGATATTTATGTTTAAACAGTTAATTACATGGCTTGTGGGTTTGGTGGTTGTTGAATTAAGGTTAATTGAATATCCCGTGCGTTCCTTTGCTTACGCAAGCAAAACAAGCTTTGATTTTGAATATTTTATTTATCCAGCATTTTGTGTGCTATTTAATTTATACTATCCAGAAGGAAAAAGCTTTTTAAAACGGTCTCTACACTATATTTACTACTGTTCAGCTTTGACAGCAGTAGAAGTAGTGGTAGAAAAGTATACAGATATTCTACATTATGTAAATTGGGCTTGGTATACCACATTTATTACTTTATTTTTAACTTTCTTTATGTCACGACAGTTTTATAAATGGTTTTTCAAGATTAAAGAAAACCAAGCACAATCTAATTAAGAAAATCAGTCAAAAATCTCAAATCATAGCACGAGGCTATGGAAATGCATGAAATCCTCAATCTTACTCCCCACAAGAACAGTATAAAGTTAACATGCAAACTACTGATACAGCTTTAAACTCTGCTAATGGGCTTATTTAGTTATATAGCAGTTTTTTTAGTTTAATTTTTTTAATTAAATGAAAATAGCAGGCAGGCACAGAGACCTGCCCCTACGAATTCTGCATCAAGGGTAATAAAAAAGAACAACATTTCT
>MGOS01000113.1:18009-24672 GCA_001797185.1 Clostridiales bacterium GWB2_37_7 | reverse complement strand
CATTGACAATCAGGAAACCATCCGTGCCAAACGAATTATCGTAGCCACCGGAACTTCGCCTAATAAAATGGGTATTCCCGGAGAAGTTGAATACCGGGGCAAAGGAATTTCGTATTGCGCCACCTGCGATGCCAAATATTTTGGCGACAAGGAAGTGATTGTTGTCGGTGGCGGAAATTCGGCCATTGAAGAAGCTGATTTCATTTCGAAGTTTGCCTCAAAAATTACTATTGTGCACCAGTTCGACCAATTGCAGGCCAATAAAACTGCGCAGGAAAAAGCTTTTTCCAATCCAAAAATTTCGTTCCTGTTGTCGCACGAACCACGTGCAATTAAAAAAGACGGAGATAAAATGATGGTTGAGGTGGAGGATCTGAAAACCAAAGAGACGAAAACGATTACTGCCGACGGTATTTTTGTTTTCATTGGTTTAAAACCGAACCTCGAAATCTTCGACAATCAATTTGAACTTGATGAGTGGGGATACATTAAAACCGACGAGGACAAACGCACCAATATTGATGGCGTGTTTGCCGTGGGCGATGTGACCAGCAAAAAGTACCGGCAAATTACTACGGCTATTGCCGACGGAACCATTGCTGCCATTTCAATCACAAGGGAAATCGGATAATTTGTAGGTTTTAAGGGTTAATATAAATTCTGAAATTCCGGTATTCATTTTCATTAAAAAGGGAATGAAGCCGGAATTTTTTTGTGAGTGAGGGTCTGACTTCAAGTCAGGCTCTCACTATTAAATTAAACTGGTAATTTTCTCCCCGCAATGATTGCAATATTTTGCATTTTCAGGGTTTTCACTTTTGCAGTTTTTACATTTCAGGTTCGCCGGTTTGCTTTTCGACATTTCAACGGTGATAATTCCGGTAGGCACAGCAATGATTGCATACCCGATAATCATAGCAATGGACGAAAGGAACTGGCCCAAAACGGTTCGTGGAACAATGTCGCCAAATCCGACAGTTGTAACCGTAACTATCGCCCAATAAATACTTTGCGGAATACTGGTAAATCCATTTTCGCTGCCTTCCACCACGTACATCATAGTGCCCAATAAAGTCACCATTGAAATAACTGCCAAAAGGAAAACACCAATTTTATATGAACTTCCCCTCATAGCTTCGAGCAGCACTCTTGCTTCCTTGTTGAACCTGACAAGTTTCAATATCCTGAAAACCCTTAATAGCCGAAAGATTCTGACAGTCAATAAATAATGATAACCAGGAGACATTAAGTCAATATAAGTCGGAAGTATCGCTAAAACATCGACAAGACCCCAGAAGCTAAAAATATATTTCAGGGGTTTGGGCGAACTCCAGATCCGAAGCAAATATTCGATTGAAAACAGGATCGTAAAGATCCATTCAATGGTGTAAAATATTGAAAAGAAGTTGGTATGATATTGCGGAATACTTTCAATAATAACAACTGCAACACTAAGCAAGATCACCCATAACAGAATTATGTCAAAGAGCCTTCCAGCTTTGGTGTCGTGTTCGAAAATTATTTTATACAATTGCGGTCTCATGCGGTGGTCAGATTATTGGGTTGATTGCGGTGAATTTTAGGATTTTGTCCTCACAAATATCCTGAATATTCTGGGATAAACGTGCATTTTTTCATGCTCAAATTTCTGATCAGATACAGAACGAAGGAAGATGATACTATTTTCGGCAACGACTTTCTCTGGAATTATAAAAAAAATTGTTGTGGAATTGTTTTTTCTGAATAATCAATTAACTTTGCAACTCAAAGTACTTTTAAATGAAGACAAATTCAGTTAATCCGAAGGAAGATATTCAGGCGATTCGCGAAATCATGGAGCGGTCGTCGAAGTTCATGTTGCTCAATAGTTGGGCGGGCTTTTTCGCCGGTACCTGCGCATTGATTGGCGCGGCTTTGGCATGGTTTGTAATTCTGGATTCAGGAAGTATTTATTACGAAGAGTTTTTACACAGCGTGGGCGGTTCGCCAATCAACAATTTAACCATCGGATTGGGAGCTGTTGCTTTGGTTGTTTTATTACTTGCCGGAGTGGCTGCCATCTGGTTTTCGTACCGGAAAGCGCAAAAAGCAGGTCTGAAATTCTGGACCAGCTCTACCAAACGGGTGCTGGCTCATTTGCTGATTCCCATCGTTTCGGGAGGAATATTTGTACTGATTTTGGTTTCGCGTAACCAAATTGATTTGGTGGCTTCGGCCATGCTTATTTTTTATGGACTGGCTTTGGTGAATGCAGGCAAATTCACTTCGGGCGAAATTCATTACCTGGGAATGGCTGAAATCGCTGTCGGTTTTTTGGCCGGAATATTTGCAACCTACGGCCTCGTGTTTTGGGCGCTGGGCTTTGGCCTGCTGCACCTGATTTACGGCGTGGTGATGTGGATGAGGTATGAGAGATAGGACGGAGAAGGGAAAAGTGAGACCGAATTTGAAAATTTGGGGATTTGAAGATTTGAAAATGAGAAAGGTTGTATGGTTAAATGGCTTAATGGTTAAAACAATTTAGCAATTTGACAATTTAACCCGTAACTCGAAACCCGCGACCAAAATCGCTTTTCAACTCCAAACTCAAATAATAAATCGTAAATAGTTAAATCGTAAATAATTTTTGGTGAAAAATCCGATTGCAAATCTTCAGAAAGTGTTCGAAAGCCGCATCAGGCTTGGAATCATGTCGGCGCTGATGGTGAACGACACGCTGGATTTCAATGCGCTGAAGGAACTGCTCGAACTAACCGACGGGAACCTGGCCAGCCACCTGAAAGCCTTGGAACAGCAGGAAATCATTGTGGTTTCGAAGCAATTTGTTGGCCGGAAACCCAGCACAACTTATCGGGCGACGGAGCAGGGCAAGGATTTGTTTCGCCAGCATTTGGCGGCACTCGAACAGCTAATTGGCAATCAATAATTTTTTTAATCATACACTCTGAAATTCAAAGTACTTTTAAAAAAAATCAAAACAATGGAAACGAAACAAATTCAAAATTTTCTGAACAGTTATAGTGTGAAAATGATCATTGTGATGGGACTGGCCATCGTACTACTAATTCCGTCGATTTTAATTCAGGAGCTTATTCGCGAGCGGATTAAACTAAGTGAAGAAGTGAAGAAGGAACTTTACGCGCAATGGGGTGGAAAGCAGGTGGTTGCCGGACCGGTGCTGAATGTGCCGTTCGCTGTTCAGGAACCCAATGAAAACGGACAGGGGACAATCGACCGGAAAGGCATCGCCCATTTTTTGCCTGAAACCCTGAAAACCAGCGGCGAACTTTTGCCTGAAAAGCGGAAACGCGGCATTTACGAAGTGGTGGTTTATGAAGGAAAGCTAAAACAGAACGGCTCATTTGCACAGCCGGATGTATCGCAGCTTGAAATCCAAAATGCGCAATACAACTGGGATGCAGCCTATTTCACCATCGGGATTTCGGATATGCGCGGCATTAAAAACCTTCCGGAGTTGATTGTGAACGGACAGCACTGCGTGGTTGAACCAGGGGTAGCCGACACCGATTTGTTTCAGTCGGGAATTACCATTAAAGCCGGAAAACTCGACCTGAAACAGTCGCTGAATTTTGAGATGGAGTTGGTTTTGAATGGTTCGGAGGATTTGTCGGTGGAACCTCTGGGAAAAACTTCGGAAGTGGCCATGAAATCGGGCTGGAGCCAGCCGAGTTTTACGGGGGCCTTTTTGCCTGAAACCCGAAATGTTACCGCATCGGGATTTACAGCCGACTGGCGCGTGACACACCTGAACCGCAATTTTCCACAGCAATGGGTTGGGAATAAATTCAATACACATGAAGCCACGTTGGGCGTTGAACTGCTGATTCCGGTTGATCATTACCAGAAGTCGATGCGCTCGGCAAAATATGCCATTCTGTTTATCGCGCTGAATTTCATTATTTTCATCTTTATCGAAATCAAAAGTCGGACGAAGATTCACCCGTTACAGTATTCGCTGGTGGCTTTTGCTTTGCTCATTTTTTATGCGTTGCTGACTTCGATTGGCGAGCACATTGGTTTTAACCTGGCTTACTTGGTTTCGGCATTGGCTGTTACTGCGCTGATTTCGTGGTATGTTTTGTCGATACTGAAAGACATGAAACTGATGGGCTGGGTAACACTTTTGCAGGTGGGACTTTACCTGTTCCTGTTTACGATTCTGCAACTTCAGGATTATGCCTTGTTGGTTGGGAGCATTGGCTTGTTTGTGATTCTGGCCATCGTGATGCGCGCTTCGCAGCAAATTAAATGGTATTCGGAAGGGTAAAAATTTGTAATCATGTCCGTCAGCTAAAAACAGACGGCAAAGGATAGGCTTGCAAATAAATGCTTGTATCCTTTGCCGTCACATTTATGTGACGGACATGAAATTCTTCTTCAGCAAAACTTTCAGATAAACCAGATATTCTTTTCTGGTTCGGTCAGCTCCAAAATGCAGCTTTTACTATCTTCACCGGTTAATCGCCTGTGCATGAAACAAATCTTTTTCTGGTTCGCGCTGTCTCTTCTGTTTGCTTGTCAGTCGAAAGTAAAACCAAGCGTAACAGAGGCCTCGAAATATCCGGAGCTTAAAAAAACTGAATGGCTTCTGGGAGCCTGGCAAAAACAATCGGCAAAGGGAATATTGACCGAAAGCTGGCTGCAATTGAATGATTCGACATTCATTGGCAGGAGTTTTTTCGTGAGTGGTGGCGATACTCTCTCGTCGGAGTCTATCCGTTTGGAGCAGCGAAATAATAAGTTGTATTACATTCCGACAGTAGCTGATCAAAACGAGGGAAAGGCGATTACTTTTGTCAAAACCAGCATGACTGACAGCGCAGTAATTTTTGAAAATCCCGAACATGACTTTCCTCAAAAGATTGAATACCGATTTCAAAAACCTGATTCCCTGATTGCTGAAATCTCGGCAATAATAAATTACAGTCAAAAGTCAATTGTGTTCCGCATGGGGAAGACGAAATAGGATAATACTTCCATCTTTTACCCCAATTTATTTTGCGACAAACGCTCCTTCCATTGACTTTTTGTTTTAGCTTTGATTTCAATTGGTATGACCAATTCAGAAAACTATGCAAATTACCCAAATAGAAGTCTATAAATTCCCTGTACGCCTGAAAAAGCCCTTTGTAATTTCATTGGGAGCTTTCGAATATGCTGAAAATGTGATTGTTGTTATCCGAACCAGTGATGGCTTGACCGGATTTGGCGAGTGCAGCCCGTTTATGCCAATTAATGGCGAGAGTATGGAGACTTGTTTTGTAGTTGCTCGGTATCTCGCAAAGGCTTTGCTAGGAAAAAATCCACTGAATATTGAAACTTGTTCAGACGAAATGGATCGTACCATTTACGGCAATTCGAGCATCAAAAGCGCATTCGATATTGCACTTTACGATATTGCCGCACAACATGCAGGACTTCCTCTTTATGCTTTTCTGGACGGGCAAAACAACAAAATGTTGTTGACTGATTACACTGTTAGTCTCGGCGATCAGGCACAAATGTCGGCCGATGCGCAGGAAATTAAAGATCGCAGTTTTCAGGTGATCAAGGTCAAATTGGGCGACAATCCGGAGAAAGACATCGTCAGGATAAAAGCAATTCGTACACAAATTGGCAATGAAATTCCTTTGCGGCTGGATGCAAATCAGGGCTGGAGTGTTGATTCTGCAATTCGGGTATTAAAAGAACTGGCTCCATACAATATTCAGTTCTGCGAGGAACCAATTGCCCGTTGGAACTTTATGGAATTGCCGCGAATCAAGAAGGAAAGTCCGATCATGATTATGGCCGACGAATCGTGTTGCGATCATCACGATGCCAAACGGCTGATTGATTTGGATGCTGTAAAATCGTTCAATATTAAACTCGGAAAATCATCGGGAATTTTTAAAGCCTTGAAAATTATCAGGTTGGCCGAACAGGCCAATATCCAGTTACAAATCGGCGGTTTTCTCGAATCGAGAATCGGGTTTACCGCTTCGGCGCACCTTGCATTAACCAGCAAAAATGTACAGTTTTGCGATTTCGATACACCGCTGATGTTTAGCGAAGATCCGGTTTCAGGAGGAATAAAATATGGCGAAGACGGAATAATTACGGTGCCAGAAGTCGCAGGACTGGGCGCAAGCATCGATCGCGAGTATCTTGAAAAACTAAGCGGCTTCACCATTTAATAACTTGAAAATGAATTGGATACTATTAATTATAGCTGGATTGTTCGAAGTTGGTTTTGCGAGCTGCCTCGGAAAAGCGAAAGAAACTTCAGGAGCCGAATCTGCCTGGTGGCTTGTTGGTTTTTTGTTGAGCCTTACAATGAGCATGATTTTACTTTACAAAGCATCGCTAACCATTCCGATCGGAACCGCGTATGCCGTTTGGACAGGTATCGGCGCAGTTGGAACCGTAATTATGGGAATCGCATTTTTTAAAGAACCGGCCGATTTCTGGCGGATGTTTTTCATTTCAACCTTAATTATTTCAATTATCGGACTGAAAATCAGCTCACATTAATTTATAAAATTCGAAGTATGGAAAATGAAATTTACCCGGTTGAAGTTTTTGATGGTGACCAATGGGAAGCTTCATTGGTAAAAAGCCTTCTGGACAATGCAGAAATTGAGTCGTTCCTGAAAGACGAAA
>MGOS01000113.1:16229-17838 GCA_001797185.1 Clostridiales bacterium GWB2_37_7 | reverse complement strand
TAGAGCATTATACAAGAGAAATACAGTCAAATCCAAAATGGAAGTTCATAGACATCTATGCCGACGAAGGCATCAGCGGAACCAACACCAAAAAGCGTACAGAATTTAACCGGATGATTGAAGACTGCATGGCAGGCAAGATTGACATGGTGCTGACCAAATCCGTCAGCAGGTTTGCTCGTAATACCGTAGATTGTATTACATACATCCGGCAGCTCAAAGAGAAAAACATCGCCGTATTTTTCGAGAAAGAAAACATCAACACTCTAGATGGTGCCGGCGAGCTTTTAATCACTATCCTCGGCAGTCTTGCACAGGAAGAAAGCCGATCCTTAAGCACCAATACACGTTGGGGTGTTGTTCGGAGGTTCGAAAAAGGCCAGGTGTACCTGAACCATACGCAATTTTTAGGCTACAGCAAAAACCAAGATGGAGAGCTTGTCATCGTACAGGAAGAAGCAGAAACAGTGAGGCTGATATTCAGACTTTATCTAGAGGGATACAGCTTTGAAAAAATCAAAAAGCATTTAGAGGAAAACGACATTAAAACAGCCACAGGCAAAGACAAATGGTATGTCAGTACCATAGGGCATATGCTTTCAAATGAAAAGTACATGGGGGATGCCCTGCTGCAAAAAAGCTACACCACAGACTTTATTAATAAGACAAGAGTTAAAAACACAGGAATCGTGCCCCAATACTATGTAGAAGGAAGCCACGAAGGCATCATCTCCAAGGAATTATGGAATCGCGTGCAGGAAGAAAGGGCTCGCCGGGCCAATATCCGGAAACCCACAGATAAAAGAGCCAAAACAGATACCGGAAAATACAGCTCAAAATATGCCCTCTCAGACCTTGTCTTATGCGGCGAATGCGGCAAACCATATAGACGGGCAACCTGGACAAACTACACAGAGAAGCGAATCGTATGGCGCTGCTACAACAGACAGGAATACGGGAAAAAATACTGCAAGAATTCACCGACCATCGATGAGCTGCTCCTGCAAGCTGCCATCATGAATGCCATCAACCAGCTGATTGGCGACAAAGACGATTTTATGGGTACCCTCGCTTCCAATCTCCAAATGGTCATGGGTAAGCACACCAAGGTAATAGACATTCCGGCTATGGACAAACGGCTGGAAGAACTGAAAACAGAAATGCTCGCCCTGGTCACGCAGAATGTAAAAAGTGGCATCAACAATGTGGACTTCGATGAGGCATATGAAAAAATAGCTGCGGAACGCAAACAGTTACTCAAAGAAAAAAATGAGTACACAGAGCAGCAAGTCATTTATGATACCTATCACCACAGGGTCAGCGAGATGAAAAAATATCTTGGAGATATGAACTGCGCCATGACAGAATTTGATAACGATCTAGTCAGGCGGCTGATACAAAGCGTCAAGGTGCTATCAAAAGAAAAGATTGTCATCACCTTTAAATCCGGTATCGAAATGGAACAGGCTGTGGAAGTGAGAGAAAAGCATCAGGATGGCAGAGCATCATGAATCAGCGGAAAATAATATAATCAATATGTCTTTAAACAAACAACTGTCAAGCTGTGAAAAATCATTATAATTGTATTATTCAAGTATATAATTTATTG
>MGOS01000113.1:1195-16213 GCA_001797185.1 Clostridiales bacterium GWB2_37_7 | reverse complement strand
AATATTGAGTATTTATTGAACATATTGATTTTATTCGTTTCTTCGTATATACTATTATATGGAAAACTATATTTCTGCGAGGTATAAGGAATGGAATACATTACAGCTAAAGAAGCAGCAGAAAAATGGGGTATATCTCAGCGCAGAGTTCAGGTTCTATGTGAGCAAGGACGAGTGTTGGGGGCAGTTCGGTTAGGATGGGCGTGGGCAATTCCTAAAGAAGCAGACAAGCCTGTAGATGCTCGTACAAAAGCTAAAGACAAGTTATAATCTTTTGGTATTTTGGTGTCAAATGGGGATGTGAGGATATGTTGAAAACTACTTTTGAATTGAGTGAATCTATCGTGCCGCATGTGGATAATGATCTACAGGTGTTTAGTGGTGCGCCCATTCCCCCAATTGAAAGAGTAGGCATATTTTCTCCAAATCAGTTTGAAGATTTTATTAATGAATGGGCTACTGCATGTTTGAAAAATAGATATATTTTGGTACAGAAAATTGGTGGAGCAAATGATAAAGGTAGAGATATCATAGCTAAGATTGCAGAAGGTCAATATGATTATTATCAATGCAAGCACTATGACAAATCTATTGCGCCAAGCGATATATGGGTTGAATTCGGAAAACTTTGCTATTATTCATACAATGGGGATTACCCACTGCCGCAACGATATTACATTGTTGCACCTAAGGATGCGGGGCCATCCCTTTTAGATTTAATTAATAATCCGTTAAATATTAATGATGCACTTATACAAAATTGGGATAAGTATTGTAGGACAGGCATAAAGACCAATGAACCAATTGACTTATCTGATGGTCTGAATAGATATATCAAAGATTTTCATTTTAAAATTGTATCGGTATATCCTATGCAAACTATCATTGATGAGCATAGAACTACACCTTATTTCCCTTTTAGATTTGGTGGGGGATTGACAAAGAAAAGACCAGCAAAGCAAAACCCACCACATGAGATAGAAGTACAAGAATTAACATACATCTCAAAAATTATTGCAGCATATACCGATTATAAAAAAACGATAATAGATAGTGTGGAAGCTTTACAGCGAAATTACCCAGAGCTTTCATTGGACTTTAATCGCCAAAGGGAAAGATTTTATTCTGCAGAATCACTGCGTGTTTTTGTAAGAGAGACTTTGCCTGATGAAAGCAGTTTTATCAAACTAAAGCATGAGGTATATGATGGCATCATTGATGTTATTGAAAAAGATCACCCGGACGGCAAAACCCGATTGTTAAACGTGATGGCTCAGGCAAGTCAACTTTCTATACAGGATAATATTTTAGCAGTGAATTCATATGTATCAATAAGCGACAAACAAGGATTGTGCCATCATTTAGCTAATGAAAAAAGTGAAGTGAGGTGGGCTAAATGATTGATAAATATATTCAGGTGTTTAACTCGGAGATCGAAGTAGGTATTCGAGTTTTAATTTTATTAGAGAGGTCGAGTATTATTAAGCATAGTCTTCAACGGCTTTGTGTTTATGACTATGTACTGCTTCATGCCGGTGACATTGATTTAAGCCAGAGTAATATCCACCCTTTGCATCCGTACAGGAGCAGTGAATACCCCATAAAGTTTCAAATCATAGAGAAGGCAATATACTTGCTGATTAGTAGAAAACTGATTGACGTTTACACGGATGAAGACGGTATTACATATGGATGCAATGTCAGGACGAAGTGGTTTTTAAATGCTTTTGAAAATGAATATATAAAAAAACTGAAGCATACTGCAGAATGGATAAATAGCAAATTTTCAGGCTCCTCAGATGAAGAATTATCCATATTAATGAAGAAAAAAATTACCAAATGGGGCGATGAATTTAAACAAGAAATCTTGATTGGCTCGGAGGGGATATGATGAAAGGTTTTTATATTAGAGAAATGAGATTGACAGGATCAGAAGTGGACGATGCCTTTATCAAATTCGAACGAGGCCTTAATATTGTTTCAGGGGCATCCAATACAGGTAAAACATATATATTTCAATGCATTGAATATATGATGGGAGCATCACAGCCCCCTAAAAAGATTCATGAGGCACGTAAATATACTCATATTTTAATGGAGATAGAAACAAATGATAAGGTTGTTATTAGCCTCAAACATCAGATTAATGACAAGATAATTTATGCTGCTTTTACGTCCATTGATAATTTTGATAAGATACAAAAGTATATCCTGTTAGATATAAAACATGATGCTACTAACAATGATAATATATCCATGTTCTTTTTAAACAGAATAGGAGTTAAGGACATAGTTTCGCTTAAGAAAAACAAAAAGGGAGAGAAGCAAACATTAAGTTTTCGAAACATATGCCATTTAACAAATATTGATGAATTAAGCATTATAAAAGAAATTTCACCAATATTATCGGGGCAGTATGTCAGTGCAACGGCTGAAAAATCAATTTTCAAATATTTTCTTTCCGGAGTTGATGATGAAAAGTGTGATCAGATTGAGGATGTCAAATTACGCAAGGCAAAAATACACAGCGTAATAGATTTTATCAGTGAAGAAATAGCTACTTTCAATGAAACACTTCAAAACGTTGAGAATGAATTGAGTATCTGTGAAACCATGGAACAAGATGATTTGATAGCTTTAGAAGCTGAAATTGAGGAATTTGAAAATAATTTGAAGACAAAGTTGGCACAAAAGAAACAGCTAAATAAGCAGATTGATGAAAAACTATCTGAAAAGCAAAGACTGCAAGCATTGCAGGATAGATTTGGTTTGTTGGAACAACATTATCATTCTGATTTGGAACGCTTACAATTTATTGAGGAAGGTGTAGACTTTATTTTGCAAGTGGAAAAGGTACCTTGTCCTGTTTGCCATAGCAATATGAACACCATTGACTTAACACCTGCAATTTCAGATGATTTAACGTTAGCCTATCAATATGAACAGCAGAAAATTGAAATGCAACTATTGGACTTAAAAGATACAGTTAAAAGTTTGATGGCTCAAATTTCATCAATCGATACAGAAGTTGCAGAGCTTCAAAACTTGTTAAACCTAGTAGATAATGAGATTACAAATATTAAGCCTCAATTGAAGTTGTTCAAGGCTATAATTAAGAGAAACGAAAACTATATTAAATTGAATAATCAGAAAGAGTATGTTGCTGCAGAAATTTCTCGTAAGACGGCTCTAAGAGTAGCTTATGAAGAGAACTCAAAGAAAGCACAGCCCTTACTTCAGTATAAAGGCGAGTTAAGTAGTGAACTTTTAGATGATTTTTGTGCCGAGATAGAAGAAACTTTAACCGATTGGTGTTTTGACGAATTTGGGAAAGTAACTTTTGACAAAAAGACCTTCGATATAAAAATTGGAGACAAGGAGCGTGGAAGTTTTGGTAAAGGCTATCGCGCTTTCCTTTACGCTGCTTTTGTAATATCTATAATGCGTTATACAATTAAAAATCAGCTAGTTCATCCAGGCGTTGTCATTCTTGACTCTCCACTTGTGACGCTGAAAGAAAAAGAAACAGGTGCTGATGTGCCGGATAAAATGCAAAATGCTATGTTCAATGATTTAGCTAAAAATAATGCGAAGCAGCAAGTTATTATATTTGAGAACAAGCAACCTACTGTTCCAATTGAAGGAAAAGTCAACCGGATTGTATTCACAAAAGACTATAATGCTGGAAGGTATGGATTCTTTAATGTAAAGAACATATAAAATTATGTAAAAACTTCAGGAAAAGATTCACTGCAAGGGGGATGGGGTAATTGAGGGCACAGCTTTATATTTGGGATGGCTTAAGGAAAGATATGAAGAAGGATCTCGCATATATAAGAGAGCTATACTTTGAAAAGATTGAGCCTGTTTTTTCAGATGCGGAGGTAGAAGCTGAAGCTTACACACAACGACTTTGGGATAATGCTATGAGCGCCCCGTGTTACGGTGAAGATTGTGATCCTGATTTTTCAGGTATTGCGGAAGCATGTCAAGAAGCAGGTATTGAAAGATATGAAATTTTATCACTTATGCGGTATCGAAACCTAGGGATGTGGCTGTCATGCATGTGCCAAGTTTGGGAGCAGCAATTAATCAGATTTATTAAGCATGAAGTTGAAAATGATGGTTTAATTGAATTTACAAAAGAAGTAGACTTTAATGAAGCGAAAGAATGCTTTAAGTTCCACAACTATAATATTGAAAGTATGAAGTGCTGGGAGCAAATAAAAGAACTGCGGCTTTTAGTTAATGTAATTAAGCATGCAGAAGGTAATTCTGCAGATAGACTAAGAAAGATTCGTCCAGATTATTTTGAGTGGGATAAGCGGTTAGGTTATCATGATGATAAGCTGAAATTTCATAAAACAACACTGCTTGAACAAACGCTGAATATCACTAATAAGGATTTTGATATGTATTATAATGCATTAGTTTCTTTCTGGGACGAGATTCCCGAAAGGATGTTTAGCGAAGAATTAGAACAATAAGATAGAATAATGCTAATTAAAAATATTTGCTGCAGCTAATTTCACAAGAAAAGAGTTGCATGTGAGTTGCAAAATAGAGTAAGCGTTTATATTGGATGAAAAGAGAAACATTGGACTGTTGCTTATGGGCTTTTTTGCAATTTAGTATAAGGAACTGTTTCCGAAGGTGAAAGAAATATGTGTCGAGAAAGGCTTGAGAAGTTTGGATATAAGATAGATTAACTGGGAGGATGCAATGGGAAAAGAAGTAGACGATTGCTTAACACTGCTTGATGCAGTATTTTCTAAATATAATTCAGAGGATATACTTTCTACTTTAATCGAGTTACAGCTATTTAGTGAAATGGGTAAGCCTGATGATAAAAAAATGCAAAAGGCTGAATGGCTTGCTGCCAATTTACTAAGATATAATATAAAAGATTCAGCCCATACATTTAGCCATTCAAATTTCATGAGCTTAAACACTTGCGGAAAGAGCGGTCTTCGGCAAGGTTCTTTACGATGCATTTGAAAATATTCATGAAAAAGCCAAAGTCCCAGATGAGGAGAAGAGGAAGATTTTTACGAGCATTCTAATGAAAGCTAAGAATCAGGTCTATCGAGGTGATGGTTATTTAGAGCAACTTGTATCATTTGCAGAAAAGCTATATTCAGAATTTGACAACGAGTTTAAAGTAACTTTGGGTTTTTCTCATACTACTTGCCAAAAGATTTTTATATATGTATTTCAACAATATCAATATAAATCTATTGATTTGTTCAAAAAGAACTTCCGTCTTGGAAAAATGATAAAGACATTTATCGATACAATGCTAAGAAATACCAAATTATTAAATCAGAGTATAAGCGGCGGTTATGTGTTTAGAGTATATAAGAAAGAACTATATGAAGTATTCGATAAGGAAGAAATTGATGCTATAATTTCAGTTTTAGGGCGAAAATTAGGAGATGTGAGTATTACATACCATAATATTGGAGACTTGAATCCTTTGTGTGAGAAGCCTATTGTAAATTTTGATGATTACATATACGTTCCTCTGCCGCTACTCACGTTACAAAATTTACCGAAGCTATTTCACTATTATTTTATAGCGGATAAACGGTTTGATAAAAACACCAGAGCAAAATATAAAAAATATCGGGGCGATGTAATTGAAAATTTGGTCATATCATATTTGGAAAGACTTTTTGACAGAAAAAAAATATATCACTCGCTCAAATATGATATCGACAAGGAAGCGGATTTGACAGTTCAGCAATCTGATGTAACGCTTTTTTGTGAGTGCAAAAGCAAAGTTTTGACGTTATCATCATTGCAAGGCGACTTTGACTCTATTCAAAGTGATTTTAACAAAGCTATTGGAGAGAGTTTTAAACAGGCTATTAGAACTAAAACGTGGCTTTCAGAAGACCGTGCCTTTTTTGCAACCGATGATAATGGGAACACACATAATGTTAATTTAAAAAGCACCAGATATAAATATGTAATTTGTATAGTTGCAGAGAATTTTGGATGGATACCTGCAAATATAAAAGACTATTTACAGCCGGATGAACTTGATAACCTCTTGCCAGTGGTTTCGACAATTTTTGACTTAGATATCATTACAAGAGAATGTAAAAATAAGTTTGAATTTATCAGTTATTTGCAGAGTAGATTAGATAACTTTGATAAAGTATCTTCAATGGATGAATTGGAATGTTTTTGTTTGTTAAAAGCTAATGGCTTTCAAAAAATTGAAATTGACAGTGATATATTAACTCCCATCGGATATACAAGTGAGATTGATAGAAAATATCATAAGTTAGATACGGAGTGGCTATTCAATTATAAAATGTGAGTTGCTTAATGTGTTTTCTAATTGAACGATAGGTTATTGAGTTGGATGCATATAGAGGGTTAATTCATCTCAAATCTATATATTCTCTGTATCCTGAATTCCTGTGTGTACAAAACACATGATCAATCCAGTACTAATTTTTATCCGAATTGTAGTCCCAAGGCACGTTGAGACGGTAGCTCAGCTAACCCATAAATGTAGCATAAGCGAAAAATAGCTATGCTATATATTGTGGTCAGCATTATAACAGTCTCGACCTCCCTTGATGCAGTTATACTGCTACGGTAGCTATGCTGTGATTGAAAACTGTGAAAGTGGCTTAAAAGCAGCATTTATAGGTGGGGTTAAGTTACGCTAAATTGTTAGACTGACTTTGCATGTGGAAACAGTCTGTCTGCTGGTGAAAAAATAGGAATAACTACCCTTGGAAATGGCTTATTTAAGGCTTTTCCAAGGGTTAATTTTATTTTGAGGATGAAATCAAAGACGGTTTTTTTGGTGTGTTTTTAGAAATTATCTGTTTGCTCATAGTTGAGAAGTAGAAAAAGGGTGTGTAGTTTTGTTAATAGTGTTTAACTGTTTAGCAAAAGTGAGAACCTTCTGGCGAATTAGCAATAGAATTTTTATTCTTTTTTACTTGAAGATAGTAGTAGATAGAAAAGAAACAGCCTAATATTAAACATATTGAAGATTTTATATAAAGCTTAAAATGTGTTTTATATTCGCTCAGCCTGTGAGTTTGAAGGACTTTTTGCTTATTGTAGAAAGTAAATGACCCACTTGACATTATTTGGTGGGTGTTATAAAATGCAAATAGAACATATGTTCTATAAATTGAGATAGGAGTGATAACCTATGAAATTAGTAAGCCTTTTTGCTGGTGCTGGTGGGATGGATTTAGGATTTAAAAAAGCTGGATTTAAAGTAATTTGGGCTAATGAGTATGATAGTGCAATTTGGGAAACATACGAAAAAAATCATGAATCTTTTCTTGATCATAGGGATATAAGAAAGATTAAATCGTCAGAGATTCCTGAATGTGATGGTATAATTGGTGGACCGCCATGTCAAAGCTGGAGCGAAGCGGGAGCTTTACGAGGCATAGAAGATGAGCGAGGAAAACTTTTCTATGACTTTACAAGAATATTAAGGGATAAGAAACCTAAATTTTTTGTTGCTGAAAATGTATCTGGTATGTTGGCAGATATACATAAATCTGCAGTTGAAAATATTATAAAAATGTTTAAGGATTCAGGATATGAAATGCATATAAAACTGGTAAATGCAGCTGATTACGGAGTTCCTCAAGACAGAAAGAGGGTTTTTTATATTGGGTTTAGAGAGGACTTAAATATTAATTTTGAGTTTTCTTTACCAATATATAGGAAATTCGTATTAAGGGATGCAATTTGGGATTTGAAAGATACAGCGTTACCGGCACAGTCAAAAAACAAAACAAATGGAGATAAGTGCATTGTGGAAAATCATGAATATATGACTGGAAATTTCTCGACTATTTATATGTCAAGAAACCGGGTACGTTCCTGGGATGAACCATCATTTACGATACAAGCTGGTGGAAGGCATGCACCTATCCATCCACAAGCACCAAAGATGTTATTTGTAGAGCAGAATAAAAGAATATTTGTTCCTGGGAAAGAAGGGCTTTACCGAAGGTTGAGCGTTAGAGAATGTGCTCGAATACAAACATTCCCAGATGATTTTAACTTCATCTACGATGACATAGCTGATGGTTATAAAATGATTGGAAATGCTGTACCGGTTGAACTAGCTTATAACGTTGCAATGGCTGTTAAAAATGCATTGAGTCTTCAAAACAAAATTATTACTGGAAAAGCATGTTAACCAGTGTTCATTAGATACTAAATAGGGATTAAATATTTATTTCGAAAAGCACAAAAAATGAGGGGTTATGTACAAGCTAGCTTTAATAGCTATCCTTGAATGATTTTTATACATTTGAAAGAGCATTAATGGAAAAAATAACATAAAACAGGCCGTAAAGGCCTGTTTTAGTTTTGTAATAAAATATGTCCTGTGATACAATAGCTCTTAGAAGTTATTATACATTTACGCCTAAAAGGCGTTTTTTGTTGTTAGTAAAGGATTTGATTGTTTTGCCATATAAATTTGAAACAACTGAACATAGAACAAAAATTATGAAGCGGATTAAAAGCAAAGCAACTACACCTGAAATAATGCTATCAAAGTTATTATGGAGGGATGGATTTAGATATAGAAAGAATTATAGCAAACTTCCTGGTAAGCCTGATATTGTTATTAGTAAATTTAAAATAGCCATTTTTATTGATGGAGAGTTCTGGCATGGATATAACTGGGAATAAAAGAAGGAGAGGATAGCTGCAAATAGAGATTACTGGATCCCTAAAATTGAAAGAAATATTCAGAGAGATAAAGCAAATAATCAAAAACTTACTGAAATGGGTTGGACAGTAATTAGGTTTTGGGAGAAAGATGTTAAAAAGAATTTAGAAGGTTGCATTCAAAAAAAAATATTTCTGCAAATAAAATGAGAGGAAGTGTTGTTATGCCAACTTTTGGTGATGAAGAACGTAGAATAAAGGCTATTTTGTCAGTCGGAAATAAGTTTGAAATGAATGGAGAAGAATTCTTTATTGCTTTTTCAGGAAAACCGACATGCCGAGATGGTGAACCTAAGACAGATATTTATGTTTATGCTAAAAGCCGATTGAATAGGGAAGTTGAGTTAAAGATTTCTTTTAAAAAAGAGAATGCAGATTTTTTAGAAAATAAAACAAATGCTGAACGGGCTGAACAGTTATTTGGAACTAATTGGGGGTCTATAATATACCACGCTACCAATTCCATTGAGGATTCTTTTTTTTCAAGGCCTTTAATATACAAGCGGCAATATCGGAGAACGGAAGAGGGTGCTATAACACTTGGATGGAAATTTGAGCTTCTAAACAAACCTGGCGGTGATTTATCAGGGCTTATGAACTTGTCCAGAAGCCAGGTTTTAGATGTCTATGCTGGAACCAATTTAGTTGGTGACAAAAGGGATGCTAGTGTTGAAGGAAGGATAATCCCTAACTCAGGCATTGCAAACTGCATATTAATGAATGATTTCGTCGATACGACACAGGGGGTCATTGAGAATTTAATACCAATTGAAAGATATGTTGATTTGTACCCAAACATATATTTTGCTTGTAAGGCATTAAATTATCGGACCTTTGCAGGCAAATGGGATGGGGATAGGCCGCTATCAGTATTTGTAGACTGGAATATTGTAAATGGAAAATTGACTCCGGATTTAGTCTTTAATCAGCCTCTTGTAATCAAGGGAAACCAAGTAGGTAATAAATTGATAAAAAGCTTAAGCACTTTAGGCATAAGAACAACAGAGGATATCAATGTAAATAACGTAAGCTGTACAGATTTTATTTACGGATTATAGTTGATGCTTTTTTAAATAGGAGCTATAATAGCTCTACCATAGTAGATACGTAGGAGGAGTCAGACAATGAAGCTTAATGAGCGTGGACGAGGCAAGTTCAAACCAGCGCCGGATTATTCGATTGAAGACGTTAGGAATCTATTATTTCAAAAAATAGAGGAGGAGCGTAAAAATTTTGAGTCATGTGGTCATTCTATTGATTTTAACGGTTTATCATATATTGAAGGAAAGTTTAACCTATTATCCCTATTTTCGGGTTGTGGAGGGTTGGACTTAGGTTTCGAACTTGCAGGGCTTCAAGCGGTTATTGGTGAAGAAAAAGCATTAAGCGTTTTTAAAGGTAAATCAGAATTTGACAAAATCAGAAAACAAAGTATTTTTCATACCATATACGCAAATGATTTATTTGCTGAAGCGACTCAATCTTATACCTGGAATTTCCCCTCGGAAGTTTGTATTGATTCAAGTGATATAAGAAAGATAAAGAGCTTTCCAAAAGCAGATATTGTTTTAGGTGGTTTTCCTTGCCCTGGGTTTTCAGAAGCAGGTCCAAGGCTTGTAGATGATGAGCGGAATTTTTTATATTTACATTTTATTAGGTGCCTTATGCAGAGCAAACCTTATATTTTTGTTGCAGAAAACGTAAAAGGTATGACGACACTTGGTAAAGGTGAAGTGTTTAATCAAATAGTTCAAGATTTTGCTGCTGCAGGCTATACCATATATCATAAGCTTTTAGATGCAAAAGATTATGGAGTTCCTCAGACTAGGGAAAGAGTTTTATTAATTGGAGTTAGGAATGATATAGATTATAAGTATGAGTTTTTGCCATCAACACACGGTCCAGATAAGGTAAATAAATACATAACCTTAAAAGATGCAATATTTGATTTAAATGAAGATCCAGGTTCATATTTTACTGGCTCATATTCAACTATTTTTATGTCTCGAAATAGGAAAAAATCATGGGAAGAGCCTAGCTTTACTATTCAGGCATCAGGAAGGCAAGCGCCAATCCATCCAGGAGGAGCTCCTATGCAAAAGGTAGGAAAAGATGAATGGATATTTACAGATGGAGAGGAAAATAACCGCAGGCTTTCTGTAAAGGAAATTGCGCGGATACAAACGTTTCCTGATTGGTTTAAATTTAGTGACGGAAAAAATGACGGGAAAATCGATAATGCAAGGTTGGATAAGATTCATAAGCAAATTGGAAATGCTGTACCTGTTATGCTTGCGTATGCAGTTGCTAAACCAATTGCCGATTGGGCAGTTCAATTTATAAAAAGTAATCAATATAAGCATCATTTATGCGAGAAAAATAATGAAGAAGCAAGCGCATAGGAGGATTTATCATGAATGTACGAATTGTTAAAGTTGATGAACTCCAATTTTGATTTGTCTAAAAAATGGGGTATGGGCTTTGAATTTCAGTTCGTTTAAAAAGTGGCTGCCAGGTGACAAAATAGTGTTTACTGTTGATAAGAAAATCGTAGCAACAGCAATTGTTATTGGCAACTACTATTATGATGACGAGTTTCTATGGAACAATGGTTTATTTCCTCACAGGATAAAGGTATCATTTGATTATGTTGTTTGTAAAGACAAATGGAAAGCAATTAGCGATATTAGAGAATTATTAATCAATTCCTGGGGAAAGAGTTATGGATGGGGTATACAGAACCAAACACCATTAAATTCAGAAGATGGAGCTAAACTGATTCAAAATTTAAACAATGATAATGAACTAAGATATTTTATTGATAATATTGATACTCTTATTGCGCAAGCTAAGAAAGAAAGGCTTGAGGAAGCGTCGCTAATTAGTTCCGGCAAAATGAAGGCTAACGAAAGGCGGTATAAACCGTCTGTAATTGAGATTTGATGGAGGTCATATATGTCTGACAGAGAAGCTGTATTATTTGATTTGAAAAAAAGGGTCGAGAGATTTGTGAATGAACGAGGATGGACACATGATCACAACCCCAAAAATTTGGCAATGTCTATTTCCATTGAGGCAGCGGAACTAATGGAAATTTTTCAGTGGATGTCCATTGCGGAGTCTTGGGATATAAATAAATCTTCGGATAAATTTACACATTTGAAGGAAGAACTTGCAGATGTTTTGATTTACTGCTTATCTTTATCAAATCAGCTAGGTATTGATGTTTCAGAAGCAATTGAAGATAAAATGCAGAAGAATGAAAAACGATTTCTTGTTAAAAATGCGGAATAACTCTTACTTGGGGGTTACAGATTGAAGCTTAATAGAACTTTAACATCGACAGTTTATTTAGTTCATAAAATAAAGTACTTCTTCATATGCATAAGAAGCTTAAATCATTGTTTCCAATAGGTGGTCATATGCTTCCAGAAGAACTTCCGCACGAAACAGCAACAAGGGAAACTCGTGAAGAATCGGGGTTGGAAATAGAGATTTACGATACAGATTGCTCATTGCCATTTACTATGGTTTGACAGATCACTAAGCCTGCATATATGCTGTTAGAGAATATTGGACATGAAGTGGAAAATATTGATTTTATATATTTTGCAAAAACAAATGCTACGGATGTAAAACCAGGAATTTTAGAAAGTCAGGAATTCTACTGGTTTACTGAAGTAGAAATTAAGGAAAATCCTAATATTAAGGAGCATGTTAAAATAATGGCGCTGGAAGCATTGAGGACAGTTAAATAGGAGTAGGCGGTTATTAGAATCAAGTAGTGGTTTGAATAAGAATTGCAATTAGGGGTATGGATACTGAAAAATCAGATTTTCAGCATCCATGCCCCATAATTTATGTCATCGCGCTTGACAAATACACATAATTATGTAAAAATAATATACAGATAAACGAAATGAGGTGAAGTCAATGGACGGTATTCATATCAATGAAAATCTTATGCGTCGAATTGTTCGATCCATAGATAAAGCAATAGCAGATGATATCCCACAGTATCTGCGAGAGCATTATAAAGAAACCAATAATGCTATTATACAACTTCGTGGAGACTATATAAATGAGAACCTACGAAATCTAGTAGTAGGTGGAGATATTGAGTTTGTTCCTTTTAAGCGATATGTGTGGCAAGGCAGAATTATTGTAGATCGAGCTGAAAAGATTACATACACGATTACTACTCAGAAAACACTCCGAGCAGTACCCAGGAAACAACGAGATAAACCTCATTTTCTGCAGACCCTCTTATATATAGAAAACGGTGGGTACGAAGCCCCTGTGAAGCAGATGACACTTATGGATCTTTTCCCCTTTGAAGCAGAAGCATTGGAAAACGACTATAATTCAATTGTCGAAGGTCTGATTGATCCTGCTGAGGGTTATCGCCATTATGTTATCGCTTATGATGCAGAAGGTAGCGAGCTAAGAGACGTTCAGCTAGAGTTCCTAGACAAGGACTTCAATATAATTGAGACTGCATCTCTGAACGAGTACATAAAGCCGGATTTTGCACGGCTTACAGATGTCGAGCCTGTTGATGAAGACTTTAATGATGAGACTGATGGCGAAGCAAAAGGTCTGGTGACAATTAAGTCTGGACTTCGCCCCAAATTACGAGATGTTCAAAAACAGGCCTGACAAATTAAAGTCAGGAGATGAATACTATGGATAGACGAATATTTAATGGTAAACGCCTTAAAAATGCGAGACTCTTTAGGGGTCTTACCCTAACTGAATTAGCTAACCGCACGGGGATTAGTAAACAATCACTTTCACTTTACGAGAATGAGAGGAATAACCCAGAACATGAAAGGGTGCAGACTTTAGCATCTTCCCTTGGTTTTCCATATGAGTTTTTCTTCCAAACAGATACTTGGGAAACCGTTACGGAGGTTACCTATTTCCGTTCACTTGCAAGTGCAACCAAGATGGACCGTACGGCCCAAAGTGTAAAGTTGGAATATGTGGCAAAAATGTATGAAGTTTTATTGAAATATATTGATTTCCCTGCTCTCAATTTACCGGAAGTATCTTTCGATGGCAGCGATGATGAGTTTGATGATCAAAGTATTGCGGATACACAACAACAAATTGAAACTATTGCACAACAGGTAAGAGAGTTTTGGGGTGCTGGTGGCGCTCCAATAAAAAATCTACAGTTCTTATTTGAAAAGAATGGCATTATTATTACTGGATTTGATACCCAAGAAGATAAAATCGATGCCTTCAGCCAAAGAACTATTGTCGGTAACGGGGATATGTACTTTATCGCTGTTGCACTTGGAAAAAGACCTGAGGGTAGAATCCGTTTTGACATGGCCCATGAACTTGGACACATTTTGCTTCACCCATGGAGTGAAAATCTTGAACTAATTACAAAGGAAGAATTCAAAGCCCGTGAAAAACAAGCAAACATGTTTGCAAGTGCTTTTTTGCTGCCAAAGAGCAGTTTTAGTAAAGACGTAGAGCCATACCCTACAGACTTGAAGTATTATCAGTTTCTTAAGAAGAAATGGAAGGTTTCTATACAAGCGATGGTATACCGAAGCAATCAACTTGGTATTATTACCGATAACCAGTTCCAATATTTGATGCGTCAGATATCCAAAAATGGATGGCGCACTAAAGAACCTGGGGATATACCGTATGCACTAAATGAGAATATATTCCAAGGAGCTATTGACCTTCTTATTGAAGAGAAGATACTTAACCCCGCAAGCATCCTGCGTACTTTCAAAAAGTACGGCATTACACTGTACCGAGAGGATATAGAGGAACTGCTCCATCTGCGTGAAGGAACACTTTTAGTTGAGGAGAGCAAGCCACAGATCATACAGCTTAAGCGCCCTGATGATGCGGATGGAGGAAACAAATAAATATTATATGACCGCCTCCTAATGATAAATCTTATAGGTGTTTTTGTGCATGGTCTTGTAGGCAGCACTCCGATAAATAGATTTATTTAAAGGGGGCGTCTTTATGCCAAGACTTAATTCATTTAGAGATGTTATTGAAGATATGTTCTTTGATGACATCTTTAATGCAATATCAGAATACATAGAAAACAACCCAGATAAACTGGAAAGCAATTCATACCTCGTAGAATGCCCGGATGAAGCAACATTATCGGATATAGAGGTCAAACTTGTCAATATCACTGATTCTGAGAGAAATGAGATTCTTTTTGACGTGATAGTATCTGCAGAGATTGAAGTAGCAGAAACAGTAAAGAGAAACCGTGAAACCGATGGTATAGAGCAGTGG
>MGOS01000113.1:974-1106 GCA_001797185.1 Clostridiales bacterium GWB2_37_7 | reverse complement strand
TACCATGAACAACCTATCCGAGTATTTAGTTCCTAGCATTTCAAAGGACCAGCTAGATGATGTGGCAGAGGATTTTCTTAAGAAATATTATCCAGAAGCTTTAGCTGAGCCTATGGCAGTTCCGACTCGTGA
>MGOS01000113.1:0-958 GCA_001797185.1 Clostridiales bacterium GWB2_37_7 | reverse complement strand
GGACTTGATGTTAAGGAAGTACATCTAACAAAGACGTGTTCTGTTTTTGGGCAGATATATTTTTCCGATTGTGAAATACAGTATTATGACAGCGATGCCAGAGCATATAAGCCGATGACCGTGAAAAGAGGAACAATCCTGGTAGATCCAAGCGTGTATTTTATGCGCAATGTTGGTTCTATGAACAATACTATCATTCATGAGTGTGTACATTGGGACAAGCATAAAAAGTTCTTTGAACTTGAGAAGTTATACAATAAGGAAGCACGTTCTATCATCTGCCGAGTTCAAGAAGGTACAAGACCTGAAAATATGAGGTCACCATTAGAATGGATGGAATGGCAAGCTAATGCTTTAGCACCCAGAATTTTAATGCCAGCAAAGCAGACACGCCAAAAGATAGAAGAGTTAATAGCGAAAAACAGGCGGGTTCTATACAGCGACAGGGTTACTGATATTATGGAATCAGTGATTTTCGAATTATCAGAGTTTTTTGAAGTATCAAGAATAGCTGCTAAAATCCGTATGATAGACCTCGGTTACACAGAGGCTATTGGTGTTTATACATATATCGATAACCACTACATATTGAGTTATGCTTTCGAACAATCTGCACTACAAAATAATCAGACTTTTACCATTGGAATTCAGGATGCCTTATATGAATATGCCACTAATGTAGATTTCAAGAGACTACTTGATTCCGGTAAATATGTCTATGTTGATGCACATTTTTGCATAAATGATTCAAAGTATATCCGGCGAAACGAAAACGGCTATTCGGAACTGACTGATTATGCAAGACAGCATATAGATGAATGTTGCCTTATTTTCGATATTAAGGCAAGAAAGAACAATCGGTATGGTGTAAATTATTACAGGGAATGTGTTCTGTTTAGAGATGCCGCATCAGACACAATTGTTGATACAAAATATAGCAACTCCGTACATAATCAAA
>MGOS01000112.1:440-5028 GCA_001797185.1 Clostridiales bacterium GWB2_37_7 | reverse complement strand
GCTTCCATATTTCCCGGTAAGAAGCTTGCCAATATTTTTGAGCCGTCCAAGGGAGGCAATGGGATCAAATTAAAAACACATAATACTATATTTACAAAAAATATTCCAGAAAAAATTCTATAGATGATATCATTGTCATAACCAATAATATTAAAGACAACATATATTGTTATCAAGGTGATCAATGCTATGATCATATTCATCAAAGGACCGGCTATTGAAACAATTATTGTGCCTGTTCTTCTTTTTTTAAAGCTCCAAGGATTAATAGGTACTGGTTTTGCCCATCCAAATCCTGCAAAGAGCAAAGCCGCAAAGCCAAATAAATCTATATGCGCTCTAGGATCCACAGTGAGTCTGCCGGCTCTTTTGGCAGTGTCATCTCCCATTGAGTATGCTGCCAACGCATGAGCAAACTCATGAAAAGATAATCCTACAAAAATACCGGGTAGATAATAAAGCTTATCTATAAGCCAACTAAAGTCATTCATGATTAACCTCCAAAAAAACGATGCCCTATTCATTTTATGTGCAATTAAAAATTATTGCATTCTATGTAATTATAACATAAAATGTCAAAGCACTGCAAAGCCATAATTAAGGGTAATGCAAACGCATTACCCTAATGTTGATATTTTCAATTCTGCTATTTGCTAGCTCCAAACCAATATTCAAGTGACTTTCTTAAGTTAATAAAAAAGGAGGATTTATTTATATCACTGCTTGCTACCAATGGAAACTTTGCTATTTCTTTTTTGTCTTTATATAATATCATTTCACCTAGCTGTTGATCTTTTTTAATTGGAGCAACCAATACATCCGGAATTTTGATTTCCTTTGTGATGTTTTTATCTTCACCCTTTTTGATCAAGATGCTGATATCATCCTTACTTACTATCCTGAGGTTGCTTGTATCACCCTTGGATACTGGAGCTTCTGCTACTACATCACCGCTTTTGGCAACTGAATAGTTTGAGTAGTTAGCAAAACCATAATCCAATAGTTTTTTTGCTTCCTTTGTTCTGGTCGGAACATCCGGCGCACCCATTATTACACTTATAAGTCGTAGGTTATTCTTCTTGGCTGTAACAGAAATACAATACAAAGCTTGTCGTGTATAGCCTGTTTTAATACCATCTACAAAGCCTTGGTAAAATCTGACCATCTTATTTTTGTTTGCAAGACTTCTCAATACGTCATTGTTTTTACCGATTTTTACTTCGACAATATACTGTGAAATATAATCAAATATTTTTTCATGCTTTAAAAGTGCTCTTGACATTAAGGCTATGTCATAAGCGGAAGTCACATGACCGTCTTCATGCAAACCATTGGCATTCATAAAATTAGTATCGTTCATACCAAGCTCTTTTGCCCTTTTATTCATAAGCTTAACAAACTCTTCCTCGCTGCCTGATATGTATTCAGCCAAAGCTATGCTTGCATCATTAGCAGATTCCACAGCTACTCCCAGCATGAGTTCATGAACGGTTCTCACTTCACCTGCTTCTAAAAGAAGACGTGTGCCTTCAGTACTTGCACTTTCTGCTTGTTTGCTTATTGTTACTTTATCCTCAAATGTAATCTTGCCTGAGTCTATTGCTTCCATAACTAAAAGCATTGTCATAATCTTGGTTACACTTGCCGGTGGCAGCTTTTCATGAGAATTTTTATCCACAATGACCTCACCGGATATGGCATCTACCAATATAGCAGATTTACAATTTAGTTCTATACCATCAGCTTTAACAATAGTAATGTTACCAAGTATTAATGTAAAGGATAAAAAGGCGCATAAAATTAGTTTGTTTATTTTATTAAAATTTAGCCTTCTCATAACAATCCTCCTATATATCATTTGCATTTATATTGCCCTTACAGAAGATTTGTTATTCTTTATAAAGCCTTAAACTGCATGATCTAAAATTTGCAGTTATGTAAATGTTTAGAAAAAAAAACTACCTTATGTCAAGCATAAAGCAGTTCAAAATTTTAATATTTATGGATGCCTTCCTTATTTACCAACCCAAATATTAAAGGTCTCTTTTCTGGAAATTCTATCGATAAGTCATATGCGTCATTAAGTTTTTGTTTGCATTCTTCAAGCTTAGATAAATCATTGATGTGAACCTTAGCTATGACATCACCTTTTGAAATTCTGTCTCCTACCTTCTTGACCAATATAATACCTACAGAATAATCTATAGGAGATTCCTTTGTTTCTCTACCAGCACCGATTATTAGTGCAGCTTTTCCTATTTCCTCTGCATCAATAACCTTGACATAGCCTTCTTTTTCTGCAATTATCTCTATTATATTTTTTGCTTTTGGAAGCAAATCCAAATTATCAATTTGTTCTGCATTGCCCTGTTGTGCTCTAACCATAGTCTTGAGCTTTTCAAGAGCAGTGCCATTGTTTATTGTATTAAATAGAAGCTGTTTCGCTTCTGCCATATCTGTGGTACGACCACCTAATACGATCATTGCGGCTCCCAACTCAATACAAAGCTGAAATAAGTCCTCGGGTCCATTACCCTTAAGTGTTGCAACTGCTTCCTTTACCTCTAAAGCGTTTCCTACCGCATAGCCTAGGGGTTCATTCATTTCAGTAATCATTGCAATTACATTTCTATTTAAATTTGTGCCGATATCAACCATTTCCTTTGCCAAAGTAAAGCTGTCCTCAAGGGTTTTCATAAATGCACCGTTGCCTGTCTTTACGTCCAATACAATAGCATCCGCACCGGAAGCAAGCTTCTTACTCATTATACTGCTGGCAATAAGAGAAACGTTATCTACTGTGGCCGTGACATCTCTTAAGGCATATAGCTTTTTATCTGCAGGCGCCAAGTCACTCGTTTGACCGCAAACAGCGATTTTGTACTCATTTACATTATTTATAAAATTCTCAAGCTTTAAATCAACCTTAAAGCCTTCAATAGACTCCAGTTTATCCAAGGTTCCACCGGTATGTCCCAAGCCTCTGCCTGACATCTTGGCAACTGGCACCCCAGCTGCTGCTACCATAGGTGCCAATACTAGAGTGGTCTTATCTCCAACACCACCGGTGCTGTGTTTATCCACTTTAATACCTGTTATAGAGGATAAATCAATTGTCACACCTGAATTTACCATGGATAGGGTGAGATCTGCCGTTTCTCTTTTGTTCATGCCCTGAAAATATATAGCCATCATCAAGGCAGAAGCTTGATAATCAGGAATGATACTTTTTGTATAGCCCTGTACAAAGAAATCAATTTCTTCTTTCGTAAGCTCTTCACCGTTTCTTTTTTTTAGTATAATGTCAACCATTCTCATTACAGCTGCACCTCTTTTATGAACTGCTTAAGCAAAGATACAAACTTTGGTTTGACTCCTTCTGCCACCTTTACAATTTCCTCGTGACTTGGTGATTTCATGATGTCAGGTATTGCCATATCGGTTATGCAGGAAACGCCCAGAACCTTTAGCCCAGAGTGTCTTGCTACCATGCATTCAGGAATGGTAGACATACCAACGGTATCTGCACCGATTGTAATAAGCATCCTTAGCTCAGC
Source organism: Clostridiales bacterium GWB2_37_7 (assembly GCA_001797185.1). Classification (GTDB taxonomy): domain Bacteria; phylum Bacillota; class Clostridia; order Lutisporales; family Lutisporaceae; genus GWB2-37-7. The sequence goes on along the minus strand of MGOS01000112.1, from coordinate 1,471 downwards.
CTTGCTTAAATAATTTGGTCCGCTAATAGCACTATAAACCCCTTCTTGCAGCTTAATATTAAGCTTTTGCGCTATCTCTTGCAGTTGATTTATGTACGCTCTGTTATACACCTCGGACATGTCAGGAAATCTTGGTCCAAATTCCTCTAGATTAGCTCCTATAAGAGGATTGGAGCCCATCATATTTATATGATCTGTAATTACCATCACATCCCCCGCACTAAAGGCAGGATTTAGTCCGCCACAAGCATTGCTGGCTACAAGCAGCTTAATGCCCAAAACCTTCATTGCTCTAACAGGCAAAGCAATATCCTGCATGGAATAACCTTCATAGTAATGGAATCTTCCTTGCATAGCCATCACTTTCTTTCCTTCTAGGGTACCTATTAATAACTTCCCTGCATGACCTACTACTGTTGATACAGGAAATTCAGGTATGTCCTTATATTCAATGACTATGGGATTTTCTATGTGTTCAGCCAAGGAACCCAGCCCTGTGCCAAGAATAATACCTATTTCGGGTTGAAAGTCTATTTTGCCTTTAATAAAATCAGAAGCTCTATTTATTCTATCTAAATATTTCATAAAACCACTCTCCGACACTAAATATTTGAGACTACTTTTTTAACAAGCGTTACAAATTTTGATTTAACCTTTTCTGCTGTATCTATAACCTCATGATGATTTAGAGGCTGATCTAAAATACCTGCAGCCATATTCGTTATGCAGGAAATTCCCAATACCTTCATACCACAGTGATTGGCAACCATAACTTCAGGAACTGTAGACATACCTACAGCATCACCGCCTAATATTCTGCACATTCTTATCTCAGCAGGCGTTTCATAGTTAGGGCCTGTAAACATTATATAAGTTCCTTCCTGAAGGTCAATTCCATTGTTTTCTGCACATTTTTTGGCTATTGCGATAAGCTCACTATGATATGCATTGGACATGTCAGGAAATCTAGGTCCGAATTCCTCGATGTTTTGCCCCATTAAAGGATTAGTGCCTGCAAAATTGATATGATC
>MGOS01000112.1:0-422 GCA_001797185.1 Clostridiales bacterium GWB2_37_7 | reverse complement strand
ACCTGGTGCAAAGCTTTTATTGACGCCACCAGCGGCGTTGGTAACAATTAGCTTATTGATGCCTAGAGCTTTCATTACCCACACAGGAAATACAACCTCTTGCATTTTGTAGCCTTCGTAAAAGTGAAATCTTCCTTGCATTACAGCGACTTTCTTATTATTCAAGGTGCCGAATATGAAACGGCTTTTGTGTCCTTCTACCGTAGATACAGGAAAATTCGGTATATCGCTATATTCAATTATTATTTTATTTTCTACTTCTTCCCCTATTACACCCAATCCGGAGCCTAGTATTAAACCTATTTCGGGTGTGAAATCCACTTGCTTTCTTATATAATCCCTAGCTTCGTTGATCCTTAAAATTAAATTTCTATCTGCCATCATTTTACTCCTTTGCTTTTTTACTTTTTATTTTAAATTGA
>MGOS01000111.1:25076-31380 GCA_001797185.1 Clostridiales bacterium GWB2_37_7 | reverse complement strand
GAGGTTACCCATTGGATAGTCAAAGTTTAGCACACAGCAAGTGGAATTGTAAATACCATATAGTATTTGCACCAAAATATCGTAGGTTGAATATTATTTTAAATTCGAGCCACGAGTGTACTTTTTGAGAGCCACTTTGTGCATCAAATAGAGCCACTGTATTCATATGAGAGCCACCTCACTTGGTGATGATGACTCTCATATGCTGTTGTTAATTGCTATTTATCTTGTAATCCGTGGCGTTCTCTCATGGACACCTTTCCATCGATGAGGATGGTATATGAATCATGGACTATTCGATCAAGGATGGCATCCGCTAGAGTATCTTCGCCGATCTTTTCGTGCCAACCACCTGGTGAGAATTGTGAACAGAATATGGTTGAACCGTTTTGATGTCTTGATTCAATGATCTCCAGTAAATCCCGGGCTTCAGCACCCTTAAGTGGTACTAACAGCCATTCGTCAAGTATGAGGAGGCTTACACTCTTATACTGTTTCATGACCTTTTTAAATATGCCTTCTCCTCTGGCAACAGCTAGTTCATCCAGTAGATCAGGAAGTCGGACATATTTGACAGTATAGTAGTTGCGGCAGGCGGCTATGCCTAATGCGCAACCAATGTATGACTTTCCATTACCAGATGCACCCATGATAATGATGTTGTGCTTGTCCTGAATGTAGTTGCAGGTAGCTAAACGGGTTATTTGAGCCTTATCAAGCTTTCTGTCAGCGTGGTATTCGATATTTTCGATACAAGCATTGTTGAATCTAAAATCAGCCTTTTTGATTAACTTTGCCAGCTTATTGTTCTTGCGTCTAGACCATTCTAAGTCTACGATGAGACCAAAACGTTCCTCAAAGCTTAGGATTTGGAAAGTATTATCTTGGAGTTGTTCTCTGTAGGAATTGGCCATTGCAGTTAGACGCATTTCATTTAATTTTGATATTGTAGTTTCATTAACCATTATTGATTACCTCCATAGTAGCCTGACCCTCTGGTAAAACCAAAGTTTAGGGTGTTTTCATTTGTCGTTGGGGTAGGATCTTTTTGTGCTATAACCTTGTCCTGACCTGTTTTAAGTATGGTTTGGATACTCTTGTAGCTAGGTCGAGGTGTATAGGAAAGAGCCTTTTTACAAGCTGCTTCTACGCGGATGACAGAATACTTATCTGCTAGTTTTAGAAGTGCCATGCAGGACTTATATCCTTGTTGCTCAATCTTATGTGCAGATAAAATGGCTCTAATGGTTATCACTGTATTAGGACCAATCCCTTCAGCCCAAGAAATGAATCGCTCAGCATTCCAGGTAGTATAATTCTTATGGTCTTCTGGCATATGCTCTACTATGGTACTATATTGTCCTACCCGGCCATAGAGCCTTACATGGGAGGCAATACGGTGATTATTGAAAAATACTTCTACTACATTTTTAGTAATCCGTACATCTACTACATGTTTTATATATTCATAGGGAACGGAGTAATTCATTTTCTCCACTGCTATGTGATAATTAAACTGTACGGTGGCTTTCTTCCAAAAAGCTAATTCGTATGGGGTTGCAGGCAGTGGCATAAGAGCTGATTTCTCCTCTTCAAGAAATACGCTCAGCCTGCTTCCCGGTTTTTTCTGAAATGGCTTGCTATTAAATTCAGATAGTTTTTCATAAATTGCAGCATTAAGCTCTCTTAAAGAGAAAAACTTCTGATTTCTTAGTGCTGCGATAATCCATGTGGAGATAATACCAACCGCGCCTTCGGCATTTGGCTTGTCTTTAGGTTTTCGGACACGGGCAGGGATAACGGCAGTTCCATAATGCTCTGCCATTTCATGATAGGTTTTGTTAATGGTGGGCGTATACCAAGATACCTTATCTACACCTGTCTTTAGATTGTCAGGGACAAGGATTCTTGTCACACCGCCAAAGAATCTATACGCATTTACATGGGCCGCAATCCAGCATTCTTGGTTTTGAGGAAAGGATATGTGTCAGGTACGCAGGTTATTAGGTTATAATTGGTTGCAGATTTGATAACCTAATAACCTCATAGCCTGGCACATATCTTGCTACTTTTTCAGCGCTTTCCCTGACACCATAACTCTTAGCAACCCTTATGCGAGTTAATAACTTTATAGGGACGCATCATTTCGTTGTCTTCATGATCTATCATATGGCAGTGCCACACATAGCCTGGCTCTACAGATGGATCGAAGGGGAATTGATTTACACCAGGAATAGAATTTTCTGCTTGTTGAGGAGCGAAGCGCACTCTTATGGTTGTTACTTGTCCTGGATAAGCCTGAATGGTGTCTTTCCAACCATCCTCATGAGCTGGAGGATTGGTTGGGCCGTCCTGAAGATAGGGCTCTACCGGTAATACTTTGGTCGGATGATCAAAAGGCGGTTGACCGTTAAGTGAAAGCCAGTCATTAGTGTAGTTAGAGGCTAGGAAGTCTTGGCGGCTAACTAACCGGAATTGTATTAAGTGAATATGGATTGGGTGGGCTCCATTTGTTAGGTTTACGATTTGCCAATCTTCTGTTGCTCCTACTAATGGTAGTTCCGATATAGGGGCACTCCATTTCTGTCCATCTAATAAAACTTCTAGTGGTTTGGTTGGGCTGCCATCTACAAAAAGAGTCAAGGTACGGATTTTGCTATTTCGTTTTAAGCTAGGTAGAACATTTAAAACTTCTGGTAGTGGCGGCGGTGTTACAGCAGGTCTTTCGAGAACAGTAAACTGCATAATTTGTCCAGTTGTCTGTGGGTCTGGTGGATTTCCATTAGGAAATGGAGCATTAGCAGTATTGTTCAGAATTAATTTTGTACCAGGTGTTAGTTTTGAAAAATCTACAAGTATTTCAATCCTTTCTGCTGGAGCTATGAGGAGAGAGACAAGTTGAACAGGTTTTGGCAGGTAACCGCCGTCTGTAGCTATTTGAATAAATGGCATCTGGTTTGAAAAAGCCAGATTATAGAATCGTGTATTGGAACCATTTAAAATGCGAAAACGGTATTGTCTTGGAGCAACATCTAAATTTGGCCATACCTTACCATTGACCATTATGGTATTACCTACAAACGTCGGTCTCCAGTATGGATGTACATCTGGAGTCACACCAACATTTGGGAATGCCAAGGAACCATCATCAAGGAAAGAACGGTCTTGTATGACAAGGGGGATATCATATTCGCCTTGAGGCAATCTAGAATGATTTCCATCCAAAGGATTATGAGGGTCCTGTAAAATATATAAGCCTGCCAAGCCCATATAGACATTTAATCGAGTAATGCCCAAGGCATGATCATGATACCATAAAGTAGCAGATTCTTGATCATTAACATAGTGATAGCGTGATTTTATATAGTCTGAACCTTTAATAGCTTCTTTATAAGTGTACCATGCACTAGGGTAGCCGTCAGAAGCAGGCTCAGTTTCTGCACCGTGTAAATGTGTTACAATGGGTACTGGACTTTGAGCTAAAGGATATCCAGGCGGAAAGGTTGGGAATGGGGGCATTGGCATTCCCGTATTATTGGGATCAGCCCAGTGCAAAGTTGGATCCACAGCTAGTGGGTGTGATACAGTCAGATTATTAACCCATTTTACATTAATAGGAATGTGTCTTATAGCTTTAATGGTAGGACCAGGTGTAGAATAATAGTTTTGAATGATAGTACCTTTTATAGGATCCTTGACTCTGCCACCATAGCCCCAAACAGTTGTTTCAGGAAAACCATCAGGTAAAATTTGTTGTTTGAATTGACTTATATTCACTCGATAATTATGACTTTTAACCTTGCAGTTAATTGGGCTTTTATATTTAAAGGGTTCAAATAAAGGCGGAATAAACAGCTGGTTTACAAACTTAGGGATATTATTTGGATTAAGTGGATTAGTCAAAATTCATAACCTCCTTTTACAATTTATAACCACTCATTTCATTAAATGCTTTAGTAGTTATGCTTTATAGTACAAGGTATGAATTATGGCCCTGAGATGTGTAAAATAATGCATAAGACCTGATGATTAATGTAATTACATGCTAGGTAGAGTAATGGGGTCAGGCACCGAGGTTTCGCAGTTATTAAACATGTATGAGAAAAAAATATTATTTTTAGAGATCTAGGTAGTGAGCGGTGGTCCCAGCGGCACCCTAAAAAGCTGGAAAATTAAAATTAAACACTAAAGTCAATTACGCGTTAGCTGCCTAATGGCAGCCGTCTTTTACAAAAGCATGGAATACATTCTTTATGGCCTTTGAATTGTCTTTTACACGAACTGGATTATCTACTCCTATGTAATCTGCTATACAATCTGGGAGCAGGGTTATTTGGATTAGATTACCGTTATCTATTGGAAATAACTTGCATATGCCAAGTTGCATTATTAAATAAGTGGATAACTCAGTCGCATTGGACACACCAAACAAAAATGGCATGGAGCCTTTTCACTTTATACATGGTGAAGCCTGGCTCTAGAAAGTGAGTTAAGCTTATCTAGTGGAAAGTAATAATCGCTGTATTGCCTCAATACAAGGCCAGTTGCTGCGCAGCCGGGTATTACTTCCTGGCAAAGCACTTCTGAGCGTATTAAGCTTTCTGGCTCATTAATTCCAAATAGTAACCGCATACCTGTGGAACTGCTGAATCTGGGATTTATCTCAAAAATTACCGGCATTCCATCTTTGAGGCGCAATTGTATATTGATAGCCCCATACGCTCCCAGTGTACTTGCAACGACCGCACAATAATCTGCAATGTCTTGATAACCATCAGAAACTGCAGCAATAGAAAGTCCTTCCTGCAAATACCGCCTTAAAGCAATTTTGGAAATAACCTTTCCTTTTTGATTCATACAAATCCCTACAGTAAACTCTTGCTCCTCATCCGTGAGGTATTCCTGTATAATTAGGCTTTTCTTATCCTTTACATTTTCAAGCAGCTGCTGCTCATCCTCAACCAGAACGACACCTTCTGAGCCACGTCCCATACGCGGCTTGACTATCAAGGGAAAACCAGCACTTTTAATAAATGAGGAGAGCATAGCAGCATCTTCAGGATACCTGATACTTGCAGGAATCTGAAAACCGGAGCGTGACAAATGGTTCATGGTCAGCCATTTATCGGTGCAAATCTCTATAACTGTAGGAGGATTTACAAACACCTTTGCTCCTGTACACCTTTCAAGGGATTCTCTATTTTTTGCATAAAATGGAAGCTCCGCTGTAGAGCCGATAAATATCGCTTTGATCTGATGGTCTTTACAAAGGTTTTCAATAAACATATAATAGCTTTCTTCAGCTGCTGCCCGGGGAGCGATAAAGCCTTTGTCGGCAAAAAATAAACCTAGGGAATATGGGTTGATGTCAATTGCTATTATTTCAACAGGCAGCACCGACTCTTTCAGTGCCCTGATAATTCCCAGTCCGTATACCGAACCTGAACCTGTAACCAATACACGCAGAGGATCATTGATTTCATTCATAGTTTTGTAGGCTGCTGACAATGTAATCAACCTCCTGTTCTGTTAATCCCGGGTGAACGGGTATTGAAACTACCCTTTCAGAAGCTTGTCGGGCATTTGTGAAAAATCCGAGGATTTCTCCCTGCTGATACAGGGGCTGGTCAGGGATAGCTGTGGGATAATGGATGCCATACCCAATACCCTGTGTTTCCAGGAACTTTATGAAACTGCTTCGGTTATTGACCCCAAGGGTATATTGGTGATATACATGCTCAAAACCCGGTAAGCATACAGGCTTAATAAAAGCGGGGTTGGTTATCTCCCTCGAATATCGGGCTGCAATTGCTTTACGCCTTTCATTGAAGCCGGTCAGCTTGCGCAGTTGTTCTATGCCTATTGCTGCATGTATATTGGTCATCCTGTAATTGTACCCAAGCACATCATGCTGGTATTTGGCTGTCTGGCCATGGTTTATCAACCTCCTAGCCCTCTCAGCCAGCTCTTTGTCCCAGGTCGCAAGCATGCCGCCTTCTCCGCAGGTCATGTTTTTTGTAGGATAAAAGCTAAAAACTCCAATGTGCCCAAAGGTTCCGATTTTTTTACCATTGACTGATGCACCGTGAGCTTGTGCGCAATCCTCAATCACAGCCAGATTGTATTTATCGGCTATTGCCATTAGCTCTGTCATACGCGCGGGATACCCGTAAAGATGAACTATTATGATTGCTTTTGCATCAGGATGTTTTTTGATGGTATTCAGCAGCTCTTGAGGCGAAATGTTGTAATCCTGCAGATCAATGTCACAAAAGACAGGAACAGCTTGCACATAACGGATGGC
>MGOS01000111.1:11645-25063 GCA_001797185.1 Clostridiales bacterium GWB2_37_7 | reverse complement strand
GCAGTGCCCCGTGAAGGGCCGAGGTTCCTGAAGAAGTGGCGACGCAATGCTTACTGCCCTGGAATACGGCAAAGTCCCGTTCAAACCTTTCCACATATTCTCCCTGGGCTAGCTTTCCACTGGAAAGAACTTCATTGACAAGTATTTTTTCCTCTATACCAAGCATGGGTTTAGCCAAAGCAATCATCTTTACACTCCCTATAAATTTTTTTGCATAACTCGTGGTTTAACCGGTGACCGGATCTGATACCTATCACGTGCCCCTGAATCTTTTTCCCAAGTAAGCTAAGGTCCCCAAGAAGATCGAGTGCTTTATGGCGGGCAGGTTCATTTGGCCATTGCCATTCTCCTCGTTCAGCTCCGGTTCTGACTACCAGATCGTTTGCGCTGACCTTTCCGGTCAAGCTTATCATTTCTTCAAACTCCGATTCAATTACATAAGAACGAGCATCCGCTAATTCCTTAATAACGGTTTGGGGGTTAATGTCTATTTCAACATTTTGATATAATAGCGGCAGATTAGGATAATCAAGAATATAAGTTAACTTGAACCCATCGTATGGCAGTGCTATCAGCAGCTTTTCATTTTTAAAGCTCTCAAATCTATCTCTTTTAAAAATAATAATTGGCTTACGTATTTTAATCTTTTCCTGCATAAATTGTTGTTCTTCTATTCCAGCGTCCAAGAGAACCCGTACAAACTCTTTACTGCCGTAATCCGGTGTCACAGGCAAGCTGGGCTGTTCCAACTCAACAAATACATTAGTCAACCCCAACCCTGAAATTGCTGCCAGAGCATGCTCTGTATGGACAATACGAATATTTTCATGTATCAGCGACGTCCATCGATGCTCAACCTTTGCATTTTCAAATGAACATTTTACTCTAGGGCAGCCTGGCAGGTCATTACGGATAAATATTACACCTGTATTAGGCGGGGCTGGATAAAAAGTAACCTTTGCATCAGATTCGCCAGTAATGCTAGTACCCATTAGAGAAACCTTCTGTTTAATAGTTGTCTGATTATCCATTTCAATTCCTTTCAACCAAACTATAGAAATCAAGAATTTGTCTGGCACGTTCCTTATACGTATGCTTTGAGTAGACCTCCTGCTGCCCGTTTCGTGCTATTGCATGACGCTCCGCCTCATTTTTCAAATAGTAATCAACAAGCCTGACTGTATCGACCGGGGAGGATGAACATGTCAGATGAACATTGTTTGTAAACAAATGATTGACGGACTTCGTAGATACTGTCAGCAAAAACCCGCCTGAACCCAGTACTTCAAAAGTCCGGGAAGTCAGCATTGTTTGGTCGTTTTGCAAACCGATTATTATTTTGGCTGAATTATAAACCTTGTTGGTTTCCTCATAGGGCAGCTCTCCCTTGAGCATATGCTTCGGAAGCTTAAAACCCATCAACTCCTCGTTGAAACGGTCCCATCTCTTGCCCCAGATCGCAAGGTTATAGCCCCTTTCCACCAAGGGCCTTAAAAGTATCTGAACGCTATCCTTCCGATAGGATTCCCAGGCTTTGCCGCCGTTTCCGACTAAAGCCACATCATAATTATATTTACTGCTTGGAGGTTCAACCTTATTGAACGACCGATTGCAGCCAAAATCCAGATGCCTGGCAGGAAGCCCCAGCTCCCTGTATTTATTTACACTATCAGGATGTATGGTCATAACTGCATCAGGTTTATAGATTTCAATACACTTGAAGGAACACTCTTGGGTCCATCTTGGATCTTCAGTTGCCCAATAGACATGTTTCACCTTATATTTAGCAGCTCTTTTGACCAATTCATCTACATGCTCACGTTTATGCCGGCGGTAAGCCCATCCCGTTGTTATCATAAGGTCAGGCCTAAAGTGGTCAACTGCCTCTTTTATAGAACTTCTACTTAAATCCCTCAGGACAAAAACAGGGCAGTTCAGTTCCCTAAAACCCTGCGGCAGCCCAAGAGTATATTTCAAATCATGTGAAAAAAACAGTACCCTGGTCATACTTGCACCTCTCTCAACAAAAGCTTGCGTGTGTCCTCCGCCCCACAGTTAAATAACATATCAACGATAGACAGATTAGGGATAAAGCTACCCCAAAGCTGTGGATATGTAACAGGCTGATAGGCCAGATATTCCAACTGAATGCCTTGTTCTTCAAAAATCTCGGGTTGAATATATGCCTTCGCTCCAACGCCGGACAGGTAACAGTCAGCAGAAAAGTGGCGGCAGATTGCAGCGATCTGTTCACTTTTTCTAAGATCGGCAAATTGAGGTAAATCTGATACAAAAACAAGCTTTGTTTTCAGTCCCAGCAGGTCATGTACAAGCCTGATAAAAGCTATGTTGGTATCTATAAGATACCCGGTATCTTGCAATGCCTGCTCCAGCATCGGGAAAACTTCTTCGAAATAAGGTGCTTTTGCGTAGTTTACTTTGAGTGCCATAAGATGATCCCTTTTCCAACCCGGTATAACAATAACTTCATCAAATCGCTGCAAGCCCATGCCTTTACGTTTGACCGGCACTGTAAGCATCTGAGTCCCTTGGGAAGTTTTGATAAGATTCCTATTATCCAATGAACCGTCATTTTGAAACTGAGCAGTATCTAAAATAAAAAAAATATCACACTGTACCATCTTAACAAAGTATCCCGGCCAGGGAATATAATTCGGTTGATGACCTGCTATTTTCATTGCACTACCCCACTAAACTATCTAGTATTGTTTACGTCATACAAATAACTTTCCCGTAACACACCATGACCTCCAAAGCCTTCTTTGAACTGGAACAGCCCGGTATTAACCCGGCTTCCTTTTCCCTCAGTGGAAATACCCCAATCCAAATAAGAAAAACTGTTTTGACCTCCCCACTCCATCATATAACCAAAAACCAGATTTAACGGCCGCATGTGTTGGTATCGGTCGTCGTGGGCAATATAAAAACAGTTTATTACTCTTTCGTTCAGTAAAAACACGAGAACGCCCGCAGTAAGGATTGACCCTTTATAAGCAGCAAAGAGCTTGATCCTATCAGGATAAAGTTCTTTTAAGTATTTGATTTCCTTAAATGTATGTGTAGGCTTTGCATTATGGTTAAGTTCAAGATTTTTCTCTAACACAGCCCAATAATCATTTATATCCGCATCTTCAATAACCGAAAGTCCACTTTTCAGTGCCTTTTGATAGTTTCGCAAAGCGGTGGAACTCATCACATGCTTTAAAAAATGATTCTTGCCTTTCTTTAGCTCAAGGGCTGTAGCCAGCTCTGTATACTCAATTTCAAACCCCGAGAACCTTAATGCAAAGTCAAGTTGGTCCGAAAGCCCACTATGGTAAATCCTCGGAACGGGTTTTAGCCGTATATAGTCAAAACCGGTCATGGCACAATATTCAATAAGGGCGCTTACTAACTTCAAGCATTTTTTAGTGCTTAGACTAGACTTGATAATCAGCCCTCCATGGGAAGCACCGGGGTGAGAATATAGGATGCGTTTATCCTCTTGTTGTACTACGGCAGCAGGAAGAACGGCAATGATTTTCTTATCCTCAATAAATATCAGAGAATGATCTGAAAACTTGTCTGAAGGATGATAGCCCAGGAATTTTCTCTCCTGCATAAAAGTGCCGTTCACTGAGGAATCGACAAATCCCTCCCATTCATTCTCAAGTTCTCTTGAATAGCTCTTTACAACCAACATAATTTCACCCACTTATCTGATTATCATGCTTACCGTCTCCATCAGCGGATGATGACTTTTTCTCCGCCTTTTGCGAGAGAGTCGGAAATGCAATCAGTTATTTTTGCCACAAAATCTATATTTTCTCTGCCGCTAAGGGGTTCCTTGTTATCTCTAATGCATTCGATAAAATGAAGACACTCCTGTGTCAGAGGTTCTAAATTTTCTTCTACTGCCAAGAAATGCGCCAGCTCTCCATTAACGAAGAGTTGGATTTTTCTATCGGTGGTCTGTGTATCATCAAATACTAATTTTGTTTTTGATGCGACCAGTGTAATTTTCCTGGTTTTTTCGGTATGAATGAAACTTGAAAATATAGAAGCTATTTTACCATCCGGGAAACCCATCAGTATATTAATAACGTTGTTATAACAAGATTTACTGTAACTTTCCCCATGGGCAATTACCCAGATGGGGTCGACCCCTATCAAGTGGCGGGAAAGATAGATATCATGAACTGCCAGATCATGAAGAACATCTACGCTTAGAGCCTGAGAGGCAGAACTGGTTCTGGACATGTTCAAGTAATATAGCTCATCAATAATATCTTTTTGTTCCAGGAGCCCCTTTATCTTTTTGACAGCAGGATGGTAAATCAATGAGTAGCCGGCCATCAATATGGTATTTTGTGCAGCAGCCAATTCAATCAGATCATTACTGTCTTCCCTGTTAATTGTCACAGGCTTTTCTACGAGAACAGCTTTGCCTTTGTTTATTGCTTCCTTCGCCAGCAAGTAATGGCTGACCGGTGTTGTGGCTATAATAACCCCCTGCACCTCACTGTCATTCAATATATCTGCTTTGTTTTCAGTGAACATCGTCTCTGGGTAAGCAGGAGCGGCTTGATTTAGCTTTTGATCATCAAGGTCGCAGGCCCACTTCAATTCACTGCCCTCTATTGCAGTTACGGTTTTCAAATAATTCTTTCCCCATTTTCCACAGCCTATCAAAGCAAGCTTAATCATTGCAAATCCCTCTCAATTACATACTAAATTATATGTGGTCGCACCATATATTAGTATATTCACCACTCATAAAAAGTGCTACTTACATTGTGTGGAAGATAATCTTCAAGGAACTCAGGATGCTGACCGAATTGCACGCTTGGTGGCTGATTGGAGATAGAAAGGACAAAGAGGTTCCTTGTCCCACAATGTTATCGAGGTAGCGAGCGGTGGTCCCAGGGTTACTTTAAAAAGCTGGAAAATTATATTAAATGCAAAGGTCAATTACGCGTTAGCAGCTTAGGCTGCTCGTCTTACTTTTTGTTACCTCACTTTAGGATAAGGCGTCATTTAGAGGTGAACGTTATTGTCAAAGCTTTGAGACAGATAACGCATTATGAAGCTACTAAAGCTGTAAGTCTGAGGTCGGCGCATATGGCAGAGGGAATGTAAAATCACTGTCTGCGCTGGTGGTCGCATCGGTTGAAGCACGATCACGCAGGGGTTCGATTCTCCTCGCTTCCACTAAAAAAGAATACAATTTTTACATAGGAAAGCCTGTGATGGACGACATCACAGACTTTTGTTCTTTTGTATGAATAAGTGCGAAAGTGCCATAATAGAATGATAATCATGACGGTGTTGCTATTTAATTCATAATTGTAAGAATTTCCTAATTATGCTATAATTCATTAGTAAATATTTTCAAATATATGTAAAGGAGAAACGATATGAACGAGCTTTTTACGACTGCAGTTGAGGGTGTAAATATTATTCCTACTACTTTGTTGGGCTTGGTTGTTTTGTATTGGCTGTTTGTAACCATTGGCGCTCTTGATCTGTCTTCCTTGGATATTGACATAGACGTGGATGCTGATGTGGATGCTATTTCAGATCCTTTGCATAGCATAATGATATTTTTTAAAATAGGTCGAATTCCAATAGGATTTGTTATCAGCGTTATCATTCTAGTTTTTTGGGTTTTGTCAATGGCTATGCACTTGCTGCCCTTTAAGACAGGGGGGATCGTTGCAGGTATATTTATGCTTCCAAGTTTAATAATAAGTGCATTGATAACAAAAGCAATCTTAAGTCCCTTGGAAAAAGCATTCAGGAAGGGGACCAAATCTGAGTTTGAGCAAGAAATTGTTGAAGGCAGGCGAGGAATACTTCTTTGCGATATGACATTTGGCCGTTTGGGGCAAGTGGAGATAAAGAGAGATGGCAGTCCAATCATTATCAACGTTAAAACGATAAAGGACGAAGAGCTTCAAAAGGGAGATGAGGTTCTGGTCTTGAAAAAAGATGAAGAAAAAGACTTTTACTTAATTACAAAACTAGAAGGAGTGATTGACAAATGGCTTACATGACACAAGTAACATTAATAACTGCTGGCGTTTTAGTATTAATCGTTATAGGATTAATTTCCTTGATAGCTAAATTCTACAAAAAAGTAGAACAAAGTAAGGTAATCGTAAGAAATGGCGTAGGAGGTCAGATGGTTTCCTTTGGCGGCATGTTAGTGATACCTATTTTACACAGAGCAGAAATCATGGATATTTCAGTAAAAAGAGTTGAGATTTCCAGAGAAGGCAAAGACGGACTTATCTGTAAGGATAACATGAGAGCAGATATAAGAGTTGCATTTTTCGTCAGAGTCAACCAGACCAGAGAGGACGTACTGAAGGTAGCTCAATCCTTGGGATGCCAAAAGGCTTCAGATCCGGGCACACTGATGGAATTCTTCGATGCAAAATTCTCCGAGGCATTGAAGACTGTAGGTAAGAAGTTTGATTTCGTTGAACTATACACCGATAGAGAGAAGTTTAAAAGTGAGATTCTTCAAATTATCGGCACTGATTTGAATGGTTACGTTCTAGATGATGCTGCTATTGATTATTTAGAGCAAACTGATATAAATAAGCTGAATGCCAATAATATCCTGGATGCAGAGGGTATCAAAAAAATTACCGAACTAACCTCTCAGCAATTGATTCTTGCAAATCAGATTGAGCGAAACAAGGAAAAAACCATCAAGCAGCAGGATGTGGTAGCAAGTGAGGCTATTCTTGAGCTTGAGAAACAGCATCAAGAAGCAGAAGCTAGACAGCAGAGAGAAATCGCAATTATCAGAGCAAGAGAGAAGGCGGAGACTGATAAAGTTTCTCAAGAAGAGCGGCTAAAGGCTGAAATGGCTCGTATCAAAGTTGATGAGGATATTGCCATTGCGGAAGAAAACAAGCAAAGACAGATTGTTGTAGCCCAGAAATCCAAGGAGAGTACAGAGGTTGTTGAAACAGAACGAGTTGATAAGAAAAGATTGTTAGAGAAAGTTGATAAAGAAAAATTGGTAGCCCTTGCAGAGATTGATAAAGAAAAAACTCTGGAGGAAGAGAAGAAAAACATTCAGACAGTTATCCGTGAACGTGTGGCAGTTGAGAAGGATGTAGTAATTGAAGAAGAGAAGATTAAAGATACAAGGGTAATTGCTGAAGCGGAACGTCAAAAGGCAGCAGCTTTAAAGAAGGCACAGGAAGAAGCAGAGTCCAATCTGATTGTAGAGGTTCAGAATGCAGAGGCAACAAAGCAAGTGGCTGAAAGAGCAGCACAGCAAAGAGTGATTGAGTCTGAGGCCAAGCTGAAAGCTTCAGAAAAGGAAGCAGAAGCAATCAAAATCCTTGCGGATGCTCAAGTTGTGCAGTCAGCAACTAACGGTTTGGCAGAAGCTCGTGTCATTGAGACAAAGGCGACAGCTATAGAGAAGGAAGGCAGCTCAAAGGCAAGAGTATTGGAGGCTACAGCGCAGGCTGAAGCGAAGGCTATCGAAATAAAAGCCCTGGCGGAAGCTAAGGGTGAAGAAGCCAAAGTAATTGTAAGAGAAAAATCAGGATCTGTTGAGGTTGATATCATGTCCAAAAAATATCACGCCGAAGCAGAAGGCATTGCGAAAAAGGCTACCAGTATGAAGGCGCTTGATGAAGCAGGAAGAGGTCATGAAGAATTTAAGCTTAAGCTTGATAAAGAGAAGGAAATCGAACTTGCTCAAATAAATATTCAAAAAGATATAGCAGACGCCCAAGCCTCTGTTATAAGTGAAGCTTTGAAGTCAGCATCTATTGATATTGTTGGAGGAGAGACAATGTTCTTTGACAAAATCGTCGGTGCGATTACCCAAGGCAAATCCGTTGACCGTATGGTGAAGAACAGTGAGGTATTAAGTGATATCAAGAATACCTTTATAACAGGTGATGGTGATTATTTCAAGTCACAGTTGGAACAACTGACTTCAAAATTCAACCTGACTTCAGAGGACTTGAAAAATCTATCAATTTCAGCTGCTATTCATAAAGCAATGAAGTATGCGGATTCATCAGAAAAGCCTGCACTTGTAAAGCTACTGGAAACTGCAGAAAAGGCGGGCTTTGCCAATGAGCCGGCTAGCTTTCTTGCAAAACAAATGAATAGTAACGAGTAAATGAGGTGTAGTGAGCTGTGGGTGAATTAAAAATGACTGAACAAGGCGGGCAAAACCCTGTCGGAAGTATAGAAAACGGCACGTATGAATTAATCAAGAGCAGACTCGACAGACTTGGCTGTGACCTAAAAGATAAGCTCGATAAATTAAATAGTTCCAGAAGAGGCGTGTTTGGTTCAATTGAGACAACCCTACTCGGCAGTGAAAAGATCATTACTGAAAACAACTGCGTCCCACGAGACATGGCTCCCGTGGGAGCTTTGTTTATTTTCGGTTATAACGTGTATATGGGATTGAAAACTTCTGTTGAGCTTTCTGACGTCTTTTCCATCTATGAATACAAGGACGGTTCATTTCATAAGCAATCCTTAGAGCTTATTTGCAATGACCAATTTATGAACGACTTCAAGGAGTTGTATAAGTACTATAAAAATACGTTCTTTGCAAAGTTTACAATCATTGGTCCTTATCTTTACATGGTATTTCAGACCGGAAAGAGCCCCTTCGACATCAAAGCCTTTAAATGGCTTATGAAGGATGGAAAGCTTTCCTACGTAGACAACAGGAGTGACCATGAGGTAAGACTGAAGGAACAAAGCGAGCTTGATTGGGCTAGAGTTAAAAGGGAAGACCATCGGGAGGGCAGACATCCCCATATCTCGATTAAAGACAGGGTCTTTGTGGAAACCTTAGGCGGAGACCTTACAATAAAGGTGGAGAATAACACAGATACCGGCAAAGGCATCTATTCGGAGCCTGTGGAAGATATGGACCAGACTCTTGATGATGCTGAAATATATTATGCTCTGGTAGGAAATCTGATAATCTTGAAGATTCTTCCTTACAGGGAGAAGGAGTACCGCTATATCATATTTAATGAAAAGCTTCAGATGGTTGTTCGTATAGATGCGATAAAGGATTCATGTGTTCTGCTTCCGGATAATCATGGACTTATCTTCCCCAAGGGCTATTATCTGCAAAGTGGTGAGTATAAGCTCTTTGACGTGCCCTGTGAAGGGTTTGTTTTTGAGCAGCGAATAGAAGCCCCAAATGGAGAGGATTTTCAATACATTTTCTACAACATGGAAACGGGCATATATCTTATTTATACATACAATATCATTGAACAGTCTTTAGAAATACCAATAATTTGCGGAGGATACTCACACTTTAAGAATGGTGAAATGGTGATTTTTAAGGGAGAGGATGAGCCTCGTAAGAACCACACCATACAAATTTGGCAAACTCCATATGTAGGAGAAAGCTATACAGTTGAGAATAAAAGCGACTCAATTCTATATAAAATAGGCAATAAAGAAATTGTTCACTGTATGGCAGATTGCAAGGTTGTATATAATCTTATTCAAAAAGGGGAGAGCTATACAAGCATTTATCTGGACATTGTTAAAGACACGGAGCGCATTATGGACTCTTATTATTGGCTGGACAAAGTGGAAGTCTTCAACTTGAAGGCAGTGCTTAGCAGCATAAAAGAGGCTGCCACTTCAGCAGTTGCTGAGTTCGAAAAGGTTACAAGAATAAGGCGTTCAACTGAAAAGCAAATTAAAGAGGTAGATGAAAAGGCACAGGTGCTGTTAAAGAATGCTGAATATGGTACTTTTGACAGTATTGAAGGCTATGTGCAGATTCTAGCAGATTTAAGGTCTTTAAGGGGAGAAATTGCCTCTCTGAAGACTTTGCGTTATACAAATTTAGCGCTTGTTGAATCTTTAGAAGAGAAAGTAAAAGAAAAAAATGAAAAGCTTACTCAAAGATGTACTGAATTTTTGCTGGTGCCTGAAGGTCTTAAGCCTTATGCTGAACGAGTTGACAGTCAGCAGAGCCAAATACCTTGTATTACAAAGACTTCTGCAGGTAAAGAGCTTGAGAATGAGATGGCCAAATCCTCTCAGGATCTTGAACTTCTCATTGATATTGTAAGCAATTTCAAAATTGAAGATCCAACGAAAACAACTGAGATTATAGAAAATATTTCTGCCATTTATTCATTATTAAATCTGGCAAAAGCTAAGCTTAAAAACCGTATGGCAGAGCTTTCTGAGAAAGAAGGCATTGCACAATTCCAGTCCCAAATGAAGCTCCTGGACCAAGCAGCAGCCAATTATCTTGACATTGCAGACAGCACAGAGAAATGTGATTCATATTTGAACAAGATCATGGTGCAGATTGAAGAGTTGGAAGGCAAATTTGCTGATTTTGAAGAGTTCATTGTAAAGTTCAATGAAAAGCGGGAAGAGCTTTATAACGCCTTTGTAGCGAAAAAACAGCTGGTCTTGGAAAAACGAAATAAAAAGCTTACTGCTCTTTTTAATACATCTGAGCGGATACTGACCGGAATCACAAGCCGACTTCAAGGCTTTCATACCATTAATGAGATTAACGGTTACCTTGCATCAGATCTCATGATTGAGAAGGTAAGAGATATCATAGATCAACTGAAGGTGTTGGGAGACAGTGTAAAAGCTGATGAGATAGAGGGCAGGCTAAAGATCATTAAAGAAGAGGCTGTCCGTCAACTAAAAGACAGACAGGAGCTTTTTGTTCATGGAAAAGATGTCATTAAATTTGGCAGACATTATTTTTCCTACAATACTCAACAGCTTGAGCTATCAATGGTACAAAAAGATGGGGAACTATATTTTCATATATCGGGAACTGATTTCTGGGAAAAAGTAATGTCGGATACACTGGCAAAGTTTCGCTACTTGTGGGATCAGGATGTACTTTCTGAATCCAAGGAAATTTACCGCGCAGAGTATCTTGTTTATAAGATATTTGAAGCCGCTTTAAATAAGGATATCGTTACGCTTGATACACTCTATTCATACACAGAAGACCAGCTTTTGGAGTTTATTCGCAAATTTATGGAGCCTCGTTATCAAGAGGGATATACAAAAGGTGTTCATGATGCAGATTGTTATAGAATACTAAAGGTTCTTTTAGATTTGCATATGAATATTGATCTTTTGACCTATAGTCCTTCATCAAGAGCAATTGCCAAGCTTTACTGGTATTGTATAGTCGGCTCGGAAATGAAGGATAAGTTCTGCAGACGGTTGAAAGAGCTGGCAAAAATTAGCGTGTATTTCAAGACTGAGCCTGGATTAAAAGACTACATTTCTACCATTGCAGCAGAAATGAATCAGGCTTTCAGTAACTATATATTCATTGATAAGAGCTTTGTTTCTGAAGCCTCAGAATATCTTTGCAAGGAATTAATGCGTGATGGTTCCTTTGTTGCAAGCCTAGAAGCTGATGAAGCTAAAAGCAAGTTCATGCAACATATGAAAGCGAATAAGGCTCAAGATATTTTTGCAGAGTCACTTAAGGCTTTCGAAGAAGATTTGGAAGGTGCATATTATCTAGTCAGGGAATGGCTGAAAGCATTCTTTAAGGAAACAAGCTTAAATGAGGGCTTTGACGTAATGGATGAAGTCGTCATAATGTTGATTGTTGATAAATGCGATGGCGGTGGCAGCCCTAAAGTCATTAACAGAAAGACAAAAGTGATCATTAAAGAGTTGACTGGCAGCCATCCAAGCTTTAAAGGGGGAGCGTATACCCTTTCCTATACGGAATTTATGAAAAAGCTAAAGGAATATGACAGAACTGTTGTCCGTGACTTTATTGAGTTTCAAACTTTAAAGAAGGACCTATCACAGAGGTTTAGAGATGAAATCCGCTTGGAAGAGTTTAAGCCAGATGTGTTATCCTCTTTTGTAAGAAATCGACTAATTGACAAGGTGTATCTGCCATTGATTGGTGACAATCTGGCAAAACAGATCGGTACGACAGGAGAGGATAAGCGAACGGACTTAATGGGAATGCTTCTGCTGATATCCCCTCCCGGCTATGGGAAAACGACTCTTGTAGAGTATATTGCAAATCGTCTTGGCATTTTTCTTGTCAAGGTCAATGGCCCGGCCATTGGCAATGATGTAACCTCACTGGATCCTGCTATGGCGAAAAATGCAGGAGCAAGGGAAGAACTGCGAAAGCTGAACTTAGCTTTCAAAATGGGCAATAATGTAATGATCTATATCGATGATATCCAACACTGCAGCCCGGAGTTCCTGCAAAAGTTTATTCCTCTGTGTGACGGGCAGAGAAAAATTGAAGGTGTTTATAATGGGGTAGGGCAAACCTATGACCTTAGGGGCAAGAAGCTTGCTGTTGTTATGGCAGGAAATCCTTACACCGAAAGTGGTGAAAAGTTCCAAATTCCTGACATGCTTGCAAATAGAGCAGATGTATATAACCTTGGAGATATGCTCCGGGAAAATGAGAATGCATTTAAGCTGAGCTATATCGAAAACTGTCTGACCTCCAATCCGATTCTAAACAAGCTTACAACCAGAAGTCAAAAGGATATATATATAATGATTGATATCGCACAGAATGGAGAACGCGAAGGTGTGGATTTCGAAAGTCAATACTCCGTTGAGGAGATAAATGAGTTTGTTGCTGTTATTCAAAAGCTTATTCTGGTGCGCGATGTAGTGCTGGATATTAATATGGAGTACATCTACTCCGCAGCTCAAGCTGATGAATATAGAAAAGAGCCGCCTTTCAAGCTTCAAGGCTCTTACAGAAATATGAACAAAATCGCAGAAAGAATTGTACCCTTAATGGATGAGACGGAGCTAATGCAGCTGGTTGAGAATTCCTATGAAAATGACTCCCAAACCTTAACAAAAGGAGCAGAAGCAAATATGCTTAAGTGGAAGGAAATTGTCGGACGTCTCAACGAACAGGATGCTGCAAGGTGGAAGGAGATCAAAGATATCTTCTTGAAAAATAAGCTCATGAAGGGTGAAGATAAAATAGGTCAGGCGATCCTTAAGCTCGGTGATCTGAATGAAAAACTAGTGGTTATGACTGACGTGCTGACAAAGGGTGTTGAGAAGATGTAATATGTTTGAACCTTAAAAAGTAGAAAGAGCAAGAATAATGTAAAATCACCGTCTGCACTGGTCGAGCTTTGGTTGAAGCACTATCACGCAGGGTTTTGATTTAATAGAGTCGCCTTGTAAAGTGATTTACAAGTGAAAATCTGACTTTTTCGGTGAAACCGTAACGTATAAGGCGACGGCAATACCGAGGGGTATGAGGAGCAATCCACCAGCCCTGTATCGACTCATAGACAGCCAAATTGGTTATACTAGGATAGAAGCTTACGAACAATATTACAGTTTATATAATACGCCAGAGGACTTCCAACAAGGAAGTTCATGAT
>MGOS01000111.1:10710-11618 GCA_001797185.1 Clostridiales bacterium GWB2_37_7 | reverse complement strand
TAATGCCGCCCCCTCGCCTCCACCAAAAAGAATAATAATTTTACATAGAGAAGCCTGTGATTGTACGCAATCACAGGCTTATGTGTTGTTTTACAGCGACATGAATTTTTCATAGAATGTGCTGTACTTGGCACTTGTCTTTTAAGTTTTTATTCTATGCACACCCAGTGCTGCAACATTTTGTTGGATACAGATGGATTTTATTCTTTCAATCTGGTTATTATCTTCGCAGCGAATGATCAAAAGAAAATCAAAGCAATTACATTTTTTGAGTTTACTTTTAGTTGTTTTGCGGCGATCAAACAAGTAACCCGCTATACATCCAATAATTCCTCCAATCAAACCAACTGCAACAGGCCCTATCCTTAACTGCGATCCATATATTACACCTGACAGCATTCCCAGCATCCCACATGCTGTAATACCATCAACAAGACTGATTCCATCAGAATGATTTATTGTATCTAAAACATTCACATCAAGTTTAGTCTTCGATACCATGGGAATAACAACAATATCTTTTTCAGTAACTACATCAGTAGTCAAGTGACAGATTGCTATTTCCAGGGAGTCATTTGATTCAAATCCAGCAGCAACATACATACAATCACCTTCAAATACAAAATATAACAATTATAATATACTCATTTTCAATGATTATTAAACAAGAGGAGGTATTTGTAGTGGATGATCAGTTCGTAAAATTTCTTATTACTGAACCAAGACGTAATAAAAACAAAATTGGAATATTTGATATTAATTATGTAACGAAGCGGAACCCCTGGACAGCAGCTTTTTGGGCAATGGCTTTACCCGGTTTAGGGCATATTCATTTAGGCTTATATATTAAAGGATTTATATTGATAAGCGGAGAAATTTTCTTAAATCTCACGGGACATATCAACGAG
>MGOS01000111.1:2642-10704 GCA_001797185.1 Clostridiales bacterium GWB2_37_7 | reverse complement strand
CTTTATACGATGACTTTTCAGTTTGATAAGGTTCATCAAGTCACCAACCTCAATTGGGCATTTTTATACTGTTCGATTTGGGTGCTTGCTATCTTTGATTCATATAGAGTTGCTGTAGAACTCAACAAATATACATGGTTTGAAGAAAAACAATCTGTTCGCTACTTTAAAAAAGGAGTATTGGAAATATTGGGAATAAATTTTATAGAAAAACGAACACCATGGATGTCGATTTTTTTATCTGCGACATTATCTGGTTTAAGTCACATATGTAACAATAAATTAATAAGCGGCTTAACATTACTTGGATGGATGATTGCAATTGCATATTATACTGAGTATCCAAATATGATTATATATACGTTTACTGGCCAATTTGAACGGATAAATTCTATTGTGAATTACAAATGGCTTCTATTTTTTCCATCCATATATTTCTTTGCTATTTTCGATGCGTATACTCATACAGTGAATTATAACAATTTATATAAAGAAGAGCAGAAATATTATTTATTGAACAAATTCGGAAAGAATGATTTTGATTTAGTTTAACGCTAAGGTCGATTATGGATCAGCAGCCTTTTGCAATCATTGCTTGCAGTCAAATACAAAAGGATAGGGTGTCGTTTAGTGATGAATTTGCAATTAGAAAAAATAAAGTTATAAAGAGCAAGGCAGAAGGAATTGCATACTATGGTATTAGTTATGTTTTTTAAAGGAGATAGATTGTTATGAGACAGTTTTTTAATCCTTACAATTTACCAGTTGCTTTTCCGCCTCAGCATCAACCCTGGCAGCCAGGTATTGAGGGAATCATGGTTCCCAGACCTATTTCAGAACCTCCGTATATTGAGAAGTCGGGAGAAAAATTATTAAACAAGGTGGCAGTTATAACGGGAGGAGACAGTGGAATTGGGAGGGCTGTTGCGTATACCTTTGCAAAAGAAGGAGCAGATATTGGAATCGTTTATTATAACGAACATGTAGATGCAGATGAAACAAAGTCTAGGATAAATCAACTTGGTAGAAGGTGCATAGCTATTGCTGCCGATATCAGATCAGAAGAAAATTGCCAATCTGTTGTTCAACAGGTTATGCGCAGCTTCGGCAAATTGGATATACTAGTAAACAATGCTGCAGTAATCTTTCAAAGCAACCAATTGGAAAATATATCGAGATATCAACTGGAGCTAACTTTTGCAGTAAATGTGTTTGCATGTTTTTATTTGACAAAGGCGGCATTAACATATATGAAGCCGGGCGGTTCTATTATTAATACAGCTTCCATAGCTGCTTTTAGACCATATGGGATTGCGATAGATTATGAAGCCACAAAAGGTGCTATTGTTGCATTTACCGGGTCTTTATCCAGATCATTGATTTCGCGAGGAATCCGTGTAAATTGCGTAGCCCCAGGTGAAACATGGACGCCTATAGTCCCGGCTGGCTTCAGTCCAGAAGTGGTAGCATCGTATGGGACAGGTACTCTGTTGGGAAGAGCGGCTCAGCCTTTTGAGATGGCACCAAGCTATGTGTTTTTAGCTTCAGAGGATTCAAGTTATATGACGGGTCAGACTATCCACGTATATGCTTGATTGATAAGGTTGGAAATAGATACGCTGCCTTTGCTATAGAATGTAAATTTTGCAGGAATTAAATGTTAATCATTCATGCAAAATGCATAAATATGAAGCAATTTATGCATAGACTCTGGTATTGATAAATTAAAACCTGCAAATTACACACTATTCAGGATATTTTGATTGGGATAATCATACGTTAGAATGAATAAGAATGCTTAAATTTGCAACTTTATATTTACATAGTTGCAATTGTTTGTTATAATTATAAAAATTAAATCTATTGAGAAAAGTAGGAGGTCTTCATGGGAAAAGCATTAGCTCGTAAAATAATCGAAACGAACAGGATAACAGGTGCGGTAGAACCCGGTGCAGAGGTGACAGTTAAGGTTAATCAGACACTGACCCAGGATTCTACAGGAACGATGGTATATTTGCAATTGGAGGCAATGAATATACATGAGATAAAAACTGACCTTTCGGTTGCCTATATAGACCATAATACACTGCAGGCAGGATTTGAAAATGCGGATGATCATGCATTTATCAAGAGTGCAGCAGCAAAATATGGGATTATCTATTCAAAGCCTGGAAACGGAATATGTCATCAGCTGCATTTAGAGCGTTTTGGGAAACCGGGTGGTATCCTTTTAGGCTCTGACAGCCATACACCTACAGGCGGAGGCTTGGGAATGCTTGCAATCGGTGCAGGCGGGCTGGATGTAGCTGTGGCTATGGCAAACGGCACATATACCTTCAGGATGCCTAAGATTATGAACATTGAACTGGTTGGCAAGCTCAAACCCTGGGCTGCCGCGAAAGATGTGGCCTTATATATACTGAAGCTTCTTACAGTAAAAGGTGGCGTGGGATATATTATTGAGTACACCGGGGAAGGCTTAAAGTCTCTTTCAGTGACAGATCGGGCAACTATAACCAATATGGGAGCCGAACTGGGAGCTACTACTTCAATTTTTCCAAGTGATTCAGTAGTACTAGATTTTCTAAAGAAGCAGGGCAGAGAAGAAGATTATGTTTCCTTTACTGCTGATGCTGATGCAGAGTATGATAAGAAAATCAGAATTGATTTAAGTAAAATCAAGCCGATGGTGGCAAAACCTCACAGCCCTGATAATGTAGAAGCTGTACAAGACATAAAAGGTATCAAGGTGGATCAGGTTGCCATTGGTTCTTGCACAAATTCCTCCTATACAGATTTGATGAAGACGGCAGCGATATTGAAGGGAAAGCGAGTTCATCCGGATGTTAGTCTGGTTATTGCGCCGGGTTCCAGCAATATACTGAAAATGATGGCAGAGAATGGTGCAATGGCAGATCTGATTGCTGCAGGAGCGAGAATCATAGAAGCGGCTTGCGGACCATGCATTGGAATGGGACAAGCACCTACATCAGGAGGTATTTCTGTAAGAACATTTAATCGAAACTTTAAAGGAAGATGTGGAACTGATTCGGCTGGGGTATACGTTGTAAGCCCTGAGACAGCGGCGGTTTCTGCCATCACAGGCTATCTGACCAGCCCGGATACTTCAGGATTTGAACAACCGGACATAGAGCTTCCCGAAAGCTTTGCTGTTCATGATAATTACTTTATATTTCCACAGGCTGACAGGAGTAATGTAGAACTGGTTATGGGACCCAATATCAAACCTTTTCCTGTCAATAAGCCGCTTACGGCGACCGTGAAGGGAAAGCTTCTATTGAAAGTTGCGGATAATATTACAACTGATGATATTATGCCGTCCAATGCAAAGCTTTTACCATTTCGCTCAAACATTCCTGAACTGTCTAAATATTGTTTCGGAACTATCGTAAGTGACTTCAAGGAGCGAGCTGATAAAAACGGAGGAGGCTTTATCCTTGGAGGGGAAAACTATGGTCAAGGCTCCAGTCGTGAGCATGCAGCATTAGTTCCGCTATATCTTGGCATCAAAGCAATTTTAGCAAAATCCTTTGCCAGAATTCATAAGGATAATTTGATTAATTCAGGAATATTGCCTCTTGTTCTTGCTGATTCAAATGACTATGAAAAGTTTGATGAAAACGACGAAATTGAGTTGCTCAATGTCATCGAAGCTTTGAAGTCAGAAGGAACTGTAAGGGTTAAAAATATAAGTAAAGACTTTGAGATTACTTGCAGACTTGAGGGTTCTGAATCAGATATTGAACTCCTCATAGCTGGAGGATATCTGAACTATATGGAAGCAATCAGGAAAGGCAGGTGTTCCTAATGCATCATATTACGCTTATTCCCGGTGATGGAATCGGACCAGAGGTCGCAAATGCGGCAAGAAAGGTCATTGATGCAACAGGTGTGAAAGTTTCTTGGGAAACTGTGAATGCTGGTGAGGCTGTATGGAAATCCACGGGGAGTCTGGTGCCTGATGAGGTTTTTCAAAGCCTGGAACAGAATCGGGTTGCACTGAAGGGTCCTATCACAACTCCTGTAGGAAAAGGCTTTAGAAGTATTAATGTCATGTTTAGAACTAAATATGACTTGTATATAAATATGAGACCGGTCATGTCTATACCGGGGCTGGAGACGCCTTTTAATGGAATTGATCTGGTCATATTCAGAGAGAACACTGAGGACTTATATAGCGGTATCGAAAATATAAAGGAACCTGGAAGGGCGGAGGCTACCAAGGTTATTACTGAATATGCATCAGAGCGCATTGCAGAAAGTGCGTTTAGGTATGCAGCAGAGCACGGAAGAAAGAAAGTAACTGTTGTGCATAAGGCAAACATTATGAAATTGACAGACGGCCTTTTCCTTGAAACAGCCAGGAAGGTTTCAGAGGCATATCCAACAATAGAATTTCAAGATATGATAGTAGACAATATGAGCATGCAGCTGGTGACAAAGCCGCAGAATTATGATGTTATAGTTACTACAAATCTGTACGGGGATATCTTATCTGATTTGTGTGCAGGCTTAGTTGGCGGCTTAGGCGTCGTACCGGGAGCCAATATCGGTAAAGACATGGCGATTTTTGAGGCGGTTCATGGAAGTGCGCCGGATATTGCAGGCAAGGGAATTGCAAATCCAACAGCTTTGATTTTATCAGGTGCAATGATGCTGGACTACCTTGGCGAAAAACAGGCAGCCGACATGGTTCGGAAGGCTATACAAAAGACAATGGAAAAACGTACTGTCATGACTGTTGATTTAGGCGGTAAAGCTTCAACAGAAGCGTTCACTGATGCAATTATAAGTAATTTATGATGATTACCCGGTGGGAGGAACTGATATGAACAAAGTCTTTGAGAATAGTCCGTTCATTAACGGACTGGCTGAAAAAATAGTGTCAAATAACTTTATAGAGTCAGAATACTATGATAGATATAAGGTTAAAAGAGGACTTCGAAATGAAAACGGTACAGGTGTTCTGGTTGGTTTAACCCGCATTGGCTCAGTTACAGGCTATCAATTGAAAAATGATGAAAAGCTTCCTGCTGAAGGAGAATTATATTTTAGAGGAATAAACATAAAGGATATGGTAGCAGGTTTTCAGCAGGAAAACAGAAGGGGTTTTGAGGAAGCGGTTTATTTGCTCTTGTTTGGAGAGCTTCCGACATCGCAGTCACTGCAGCAGTTTAATGAGCTGCTGGATGAGTGCAGAGACCTGCCTAAGGGCTTCACAGAAAATATGATACTCAAAATACCAAGCAAGGATATCATGAACAAGCTTCAACGAAGTATTCTGGTTCTTTATTCCTATGATGGCGATCCTGACAATATATCAGTAAGTAATGTGTTAAAGCAAAGCATTGAACTGATTGCCAGATTTTCGGCTATCATTTCATATGGGTATCAGGCTAAAGCTCACAATTTTGACGGCAAGAGTCTTTATATACATTCACCGAAACGAGGAATCGGAACAGCGGAAAATATACTGCACATGATTCGACCAGACAACGCCTATACAAAGGTTGAGGCAGAAACATTGGATCTTTGTATGCTAATACATGCGGACCATGGAGGCGGTGATAATTCATCATTCGCTACCCACGTTGTTTCTTCAAATGGGACGGATACCTATTCAGCCATTGCAGCGGCAGTAGGCTGCTTAAAAGGGCCTAAGCATGGCGGAGCCAACATTATGGTAAAGGATATGGTAAATAATATTCAGGAGAACGTTGCTGATTGGAGTGACCGAGGAAAACTTAAGGATTACCTGCTTAAGATCATAAAAAAAGAGGCATATGACAAGAAAGGTTTAATTTATGGGATGGGACATGCAGTTTACACCCTGTCTGATCCAAGGGCAATACTTTTGAAGAAGAAGGCTTACCAACTTGCAGTTGAAAAAAATACAATTCAGGAATTTGAACTATATAAGAATATAGAAGAACTTACAATTGAGCTAATTAAGTCACTTAAGGGAGCTGATGCAGTAATTCCTGCTAATGTTGACTTATATTCGGGCTTTGTCTATGATAAATTGGGCATCCCTTGTGATTTGTATACTCCACTTTTTGCAGCATCCCGCGTGGCAGGTTGGTGTGCACATCGTCTGGAGACAATTGTAAGTGATAATAGAATAATCCGACCGGCTTATAAGAATGTAAATCCTAAAATGGAATATATCCCAATGAAGGATAGAAATTTATAATTAGGATACAATTTAACTAGCATATTTGTATAATAAAAAGTGGAAACCACGCGGTTTTCACTTTTTATTAAGGGTTCATATAGAAAAGAGTAAATTAGGGTGTCATTTCGTAGTGAAAGTCCTGGACTAAGTTTTAGTTTACTGATGTAGAAAAGCACTGTATTCTATGAATGCTGTGCTTTTGTATTATGTTGACATAAATCAAACAGTGCACAATGGATAAATTGTAACATTTTAAAAGTATTTTAAAATGTTATTGAAAAAGTATATCAACGATAGTAGAATTATATTGAACACATTATAAATATTACATTCAAAAAATGGAAAGATGATTCATTCGGTAATAAACCGTTTGATTTTGAATGTAAATTCAATGAAGTACTTATATATGTATAGTGAAAATAAAAACTTGGGAGGTATAAGATGAGTCAATATTTTAGTAATGTGCCTGTTATAAAATATGAAGGAAAAGAATCCAGGAATGCTTTTGCATTCAAATACTATAATGCTGATGAGGTCATTGGCAGAAAGACAATGAAGGAACACTTGAGGTTTACGATGTCTTATTGGCATACTTTAGCTGCCAATGGATCAGACCCGTTCGGAGCAGGTACATATCAAAAGCCTTGGGATAATGAAGCAGATCCGATGAAAATAGCGAAGGCTAAAATGGAGGCTGCTTTCGAGTTTATGAATAAGCTCGGCATAGAATATTTTGCTTTCCATGATAGAGACATAGCCCCTGAAGGAAAAGACTTGGCTGAAACTAATGCAATACTGGACCAAATATCGGATTACTGCAAAGAGTTGATGAAAGCTAATAACAAGAAGGTTCTTTGGGGAACTGCTAATTTGTTCACGAATCCAAGGTTCGTACATGGTGCAGCTACTACCTGCAATGCAGATGTATATGCTTTTGCGGCAGCACAAGTTAAGAAAGCTCTGGAGGTTACAAAAGAGCTTGGAGGAGAGAACTATGTATTTTGGGGTGGAAGAGAAGGTTATGAGACTTTGATGAATACTGACCTAAAGCTAGAGCAGGATAATCTTGCCAGATTCTTTCAGATGGCAGTAGATTACGCCCAAAAGATAGGCTTTACCGGTCAATTTCTGATAGAGCCAAAGCCGAAGGAGCCCACAAAGCATCAGTATGACTTTGATGTGGCTACTGTAATGGCCTTTTTAAGGAATTACGGCTTGGAAAGATACTTTAAAATGAATATTGAGGCAAACCATGCAACACTTGCAGGACATACTTTCCAGCATGAGGTTGCAGTAGCCAGAATTAATGGTGTACTTGGAAGCCTTGACATCAACCAAGGTGACCCAAACCTTGGTTGGGATACCGATCAATTCCCTACAAATATTTATGATGCAACCCTGTTGATGTATGAGGTTCTCAAAAACGGTGGAATAGCGCCAGGCGGACTTAACTTTGATGCTAAAGTCAGAAGGGCTTCCTTTGAGGCGGAAGATTTATTCCTAGGCTACATAGCCGGTATGGATACACTGGCCCAAGGCTTGCGAATAGCATACAGGATGCTTGAGGAGGGAGAATTTGAGAAAGTCGTCAAGGAGAGATACAGCAGCTTCTCAGAGGGAATAGGTAAGGATATTGTTGATGGGAAGACTGACTTTGATGCCTTAGAGAAATATGCTCTGAACCACAGTGCAATAAAGAATAAGTCAGGAAGACAGGAATTTTTGGAAGCCAGATTAAATCAATATATACTTAATGAACAATAGTGTAAAATAGAGTAGAGATATATAGTTTATATCTCTACATTATTTGTAAGTGGTGATAGGATGATAGCATTAGATCATAGTGACATAAAAATAAATAATAAG
>MGOS01000111.1:0-2627 GCA_001797185.1 Clostridiales bacterium GWB2_37_7 | reverse complement strand
CTCTTGTCAAAGGAAAGGGAGTTAACTAAGCTTGAAATTTCGAGAAAGCTTGAAATAAGTGTACCTACAGCAAGTACCATAGTTGGTGAGCTTATAGAGGAAGGGATCGCCCTAGAGGCAGGAATGTCGACTTCGACAGGGGGAAGAAAGCCGGTCATAATAAAGTTTTTGCCTGAATCCAGATACAGCATAGGCATGGATTTTGGGAGAGATTTTATAAGAATGATAGTGACTGATTTGGATAGCAGGATAATTGAAGATAGAAGAAAAGAACTTGCTGCAATGAATGAAAAAGAGGTTTTAGAGGTTATAAAGGATCTGATTGATAAGCTGCTTGATGAAAACAAGCAAATCCGGGATAATCTTTTGGGCATCGGTTTCTCTCTTCCGGGCACAGTGAATGAAAAGGAGCTAAAGCTTGAAGTGGCTGCTAATTTCAAGCTCAGGAACATCTCCTTTAAACCGCTCCAGGACTATTTTGGCGTGCCGATCTATCTTGAGAATGAAGCAAATGCCGGTGCCTTGGCTGAATCAAAGCTTGGTATTGCCAAGGATTTGGATAACCTTATCTATGTATCGGTTACTGAAGGGGTAGGCGGCGGAATAATCATAAATAAAAGCATATATAAGGGGCGAAGCAAGCGTGCAGGAGAAATAGGGCATATGACAATCAATAAAGCCGGAAGGCTGTGTAACTGTGGGAAAAGAGGGTGCTGGGAAACTTATGCATCTGTCAGAGCTATAATAAATGACTACAATACAGAAAGCAGTTATAAAGCAACAAGCATTGATGATGTTATGGAGAAGTATAAGAATAATGAGGAAACAGCGGTAAAGGTTGTAAATTTATATATTGAAAACTTAGCCGAAGGAATTCAGAATTTGGTTTTTATTTTCAGCCCTGATTATATAGTTGTAGGCGGGGATATGAGCAAATATTCCGGACTTTTTCTTGATAAGGTAGTAGATAAAGTCTTTGATAAAAATGAGTTCTATAGCAGAAGCGAAGTAAATATTCTATTTTCACAATTGGGAGAAGACTCTAATATTTTAGGCGCTTCATTGATACCTATTGTGGAAAATTTCAGGTTTGAGAAAATTTAAAAAATGGGGGATACTATGAATTTTTTAGGTATAGATTTAGGGACATCCTCAATAAAGATTATAATCATGAATACTTTCGGAGAAGTTGTCGGCTCGGTTTCCAAGGATTTAGATATCAGCTATCCTAAGATAAATTGGGCAGAACAAAACCCGGAGGAATGGTGGATGGCAACAAAAGAGGGGATTAAGGAGCTTCTGGCGAGTGTCAGCCATGAGTACAAGGAAATAAGCGGTATTGGCTTAAGCGGACAAATGCACGGCCTCGTTCTTCTTGATAAGGACTACAATGTACTGCGGTCTGCAATTTTGTGGTGTGACCAAAGGACACAGGAAGAATGCGACTATCTAAATAACATAATTGGAAAGGAAAAACTTTCAGCATATACAGGGAATATGGCATTGACAGGCTTTACTCTGCCTAAGGCTTTGTGGGTCAAAAAGCATGAGCCGGTAATATTTGATAAGATTGCCTATATGCTTCTCCCCAAGGACTATATAAGATTCAAGCTTACTGGCGAAATGGCTACTGATGCCTCGGATGCTTCAGGGACTTTGATGTATGATGTTAAAAAGAGAAACTGGTCTAGAGAATTTATAGAGCTTCTTCAAATAAAAGAAGAAACTCTTCCTAAGGTTTATGAATCATGGGAGGTAACCGGAAAGGTTGAAAAGGATGTGGCTGAATACACAGGATTATCTGAAAGCACTGTGGTTGTAGGGGGAGCAGGAGACCAGGCTGCAGGAGCGGTAGGGACAGGAACTGTAAACAGCGGCATTTTATCTGTTGCACTTGGAACTTCGGGTGTAGTTTTTGCTGCAAGTGATAAATATGAAGTAGATGATAAAAACCGACTTCATTCCTTCTGTCACGCAAATGGAAAGTGGCATCAGATGGGTGTTATGCTTTCTGCCGCTTCCTCATTGAAATGGTGGGTTGAAGATATTAATGAGAATCTGGATGAGTCAGCATATGATAAGCTTTTGGAGAAAGCTTCCGAATCAACGGTAGGGTCCAACGGAATAATATTTCTTCCCTATCTGATGGGAGAAAGAACTCCTCATAATGACCCAAATGCAAAGGGAGTTATCTATGGTCTGAATATCACACATAAGCGTGGAGATATAACAAGAGCAATACTTGAGGGAGTATGCTATGGACTAAGAGATTCATTGGAAATTCTAAAAAGTCTGTCTGTTCCAATTGAAGAAGTCAGAGTCAGTGGTGGCGGCTCTAAAAGTCCATTGTGGCGGCAAATTCTTTCGGATATATTCAATTTGAAGGTAAAGGTTATAAATTCAAAGGAAGGCCCCGCTTATGGAGCTGCAATACTTGCAGCAGTGGGGTGCGGGTTGTTTGGAACTGTTGACGAAGCATGTAAAAGCTTGATTAAGGTTACTGACACGATAGAACCCATTGAAGATAATGTCAGGAAGTACAATGAGATTTATCCTGTGTTCACAGAGCTATACCCTATCCTAAAAAACTCTTTTGACAAATTAAATGGCAAGTAGAGTGCAAAATG
>MGOS01000110.1:20160-25351 GCA_001797185.1 Clostridiales bacterium GWB2_37_7 | reverse complement strand
TTCAATGCTTAAATCTCCTTCACACCTTTGGCAGGCTGCCAGCATCAGTGGGATACCAAGTCCGACTTTTCTGCTGGTTCTGCTTGTCACAAAAGGGTCCTTTACCTTCTCCACTTCAATTTCATCCATACCACAGCCGTTATCTTCTATGGTAATAGTTAAAATATCGTTTGTTAAATATTCGTCAATAACAATTATAACAAGGTCAGCTTCGGCGGTTATTGAGTTCTGTGCAAGATCAAGTATGTGAAGTGCTAGCTCTTTCATGATTTATCCTTGATATTTTTTTATAATATCAGTTACATCTTCAGGAACTATTTTGCCGTATACATCATCACCTATTGTCATTACAGGTGCCAATCCACAGCAACCGATACATCTTGTAGCTTCCAGTGTAAACAATCCGTCCTCAGTTGTTTCACCAGCTCCAATTTTGATTTCCTTTTTGATTTTGTCCATGATACCTTGCGCATTTTTAACATAACATGCTGTACCAAGACATACTCCTATTGTATATTTCCCTCTTGGCTGTAGTGTAAATCTTGAATAAAATGTCGCAACTCCGTATATTTCAGCCAGTGATATGTCTAGTGCTTCTGATATTCTTTTTTGAGCTTCCTCAGGAAGATAGCCAAATAGCTCCTGCGTTTCATGGAGAACCGGCATCAATGCTCCTTGCTGGTCCTTGTGCTCATTTATGATACTTTCCAACTTGTTCAGTTTTTCTTTGAATTCCATATCAGTCATCAAAGAGTCCCCTCCTTACAATTTCATCATACTAATTATATATAATTGACATAAATTTATCAATTAAATATTCATGTTTATTGTAACACATATTTGAGAATTTTTTAACAAGTATTTTTATATTTATTACAAATTTTTTTATTTTTCCACAAATTACTGCGTTTTAGTCCATTTAGTTAAAATATTCTTATTTTTCTGAATTTTTCGAGTGTTAACAAAGTTTTTCCATGTTATAGCTTAAACCCTTGCAATGCTTCAAAAAGCTGACTCGGGCTTAAATACTCCATATCCACAAAATAATCTCGCTCACTTATATCCCATAGATAGTGAGCATCTGATGAAACAACCTGTTTGTAATTTTTTATAAATGCCATCTTACTCAATATGTTCTCAGCTGTAATTTTTCTTGAAACCTCCACTATTCTGACTTCTAAATCATTAGGTATAAAGCCTAAATTAGATATCATGCTGTAGCCCGGTCTGTCTATGTGTGCCGGAATACATAGGCCATCAAAGTCACGTACAATTTTGAAAATTTCATTTACTGAATAATTGCTGGAGGAAAGTAAAAGCTTATCTACTTTACCGATTACAGTATCTGAGGCATCTATTATCAACTGTTTACCAAATAACTCTTCGTTATTTGCAATATTAGGCAAGGAGTCATATATCAGATCTCCAAACTCACATGCTTTTGTTAAATTTTTAAACAAACATATCAAATGCACTTCTTCCTTGCTTTGCACCTCAATACCCGGTATTACCAATAAGCCTTTATTCCTGCCTGCGTCAATAACAGCTTCTAAATTTGCACAACAGTTATGATCTGTAACGGCAATCAAATCCAAGCCCTTTAGCAATGCCATATTCACAATATTGTTGGGAGTCATGTCCTCGTCTCCGCATGGTGAGAGTGCTGTATGAATGTGCAAATCAACAGCAAACTTCATTTTACTGACCCAAGCCTAATTTGTTAAGCTCAATGGCTATATCATAAGCATTCATAGAAGTACTCAATACCGGAATATTTTCTTCAGCTGCTTTCTTCAATGCATCCTCATCCATTTGTATGTCTTCTGGCACAATGATGCAGCCCAAATCCAACAGTGAAGCAACAGCAATAACATTTGCATGAGACATAACAGTTATCCATGCATCGCCCTTTTTAGCATGAGACATAACCCAACTGAGCAGGTCGCAAATGTATACACCATTTACTTCCCTATCCATTTGATCAGTACCAGCCAATACTGTTGCATTTATTTTTTCACAGATATTTTTTATCATAACAAGGCCTCCTCGTAGTATTATACTTTCTTTTTCTTGAAGTTTTCCATGGTTTTTACTATGCATATTGATTTCTGGTTTTCACCCTTAACAATATCTTCTGCAAATGCCCTGCAGGTTGGTGCTCCACAAACTCCACAGTCCAAGCCAGGAAGATACTTCAATATCTCGTTTATCATTTCCATCTTCTTCATAGATATGGAGATATCCTTATCAAGCTTCATAATCGCTCTTGGTTCTATAGGCTCAGTTAGTCTGATGAAGTTTGTCTCGTACATTTTAATATAATCTGCAAGCTGCTCCTCACTAATATGAGAGCAGGGTAGCCCTTGAGCCAAGCTGCGCATCTTTGTTTTTGCTATATAGGGATTTTCTATCGTCAAGGGACCTCCAATGCAACCGCCTACACATGCCAGACCCTCAAAAAATTCCAAGCCCTCCAGTCTGCCTGTTTCAATTTCTTCCAATACCTTTATTACTTCATTGATGCCATCAACAGCAATGTAGTTTTCTATTCCTAATGCTTTTGACTGTCCACCGGTTATTGGCCACTCCATAGACTCTCTGGTGCTTTTTGTAATATTTTCTTCTGCTGCAGAATTTATATTTCTAACTAAAATACCATAAATTTCTTTCATTGAGATCGCGGCATCTATATAGGACTTCTCAATGCCCAAAGGATTCCTAATACTGGTTACACGAGCAGTACAAGGAGATATGAATATTACGCCAATTTCAGAAATATCCAGTCCAGTTTTCTTGGCTGCCTCAGTCTTAGCAATTCTCGCTGTGATCTCTATGGGTGTTTCTATATCTAATACGTTTGGCAATAAATCAGGAAAACGTATCTGTATTAACCTCAATATCGCAGGACAAGAAGAGTTTATAAGAGGTCTTTCAATATTATTTTCCTTCATGATTTTCTCTTTTGTGACCTGTGTTATGATTTCCGTACCCATATTCGCTTCATATATTTCGTCAAAGCCTATATTCTTTAATGCACTAAGCATTGCATTGATTTCTGTTTTACCTGCAAATTGACCGTATAAAACCATAGAAGGGATTGCAATTTTGTATTTATATTTCTGCAAAACAGAAAGCTTATCTGTTATGGCATTTTTAGCATGGTTGGGACATATTCTAATGCATTCACCGCAGTCAATGCACTTTTCACCAATGATTCTTGCCTTTCCATCGCGCAATCTTATTGCTTCTGTAGGACATACCTTCAAGCAGCTCGTGCAGCCGATGCACATATCCTCTTGAAGCACAACGGAGTGAAAGTATTTGTTGTCCACGCCTTCACCTGCTTTCATATAAACATGATCATAGTAATAGCTGTACCTATGCCAAGTTCCGATTTTACCTCGAATTTATCAGAGCATTTTTTCATATTTGGCAAACCCATACCTGCGCCAAAGCCCATTTCTCGTACCTTGTCACTTGCTGTGGAATATCCCTCCTGCATTGCAAGGTCTATGTTAGCAATACCCGGTCCTCTATCTTTAGCTGTAATTTTAATACAACCTGGATCGACCTCTAAATCAATTTCTCCACCAAGAGAGTGAATTACAATATTTATTTCTGCCTCATAGGTTGCTATGGCTATTCTTCTAATTATTGCTGCATCTATGCCTAGCTGCCTCAGGATCTTTTTAATGTTGCTGGAAGCCTCTCCAGCTCTGTCAAAGTCATCCTTCTCCACATTGAAGTTGTATTGTATTACATCCATGACTATGCCTTACTCCTTTAACAATCTATTTGTATACCCTGAAGTCCACTGCTGTATAACTTTCCTGATGCAGTATACATGGTATCCTTGGTTAGCATAAGTACTATATTGTTTTCCATAGCCAGATTAATCAAATCCTGCTCTGGTTTTTTACCTCTCACAAATATTATTGCAGTTAAATCAGCCATTTCTGCTGTTCTAATCACCTGAGTATTAATGAGACCTGTCAGCAGTACAGTTCTTCCATTTACATATGCAAGTACATCACTCATCAAATCTGACCCAAAGCCGTAATTTACCTCACTATTTTCCAGTTCTTCTCCACAAAGTATCTCAGCACATAACAATTCCTTCATCTCACTTATCTTCATATAACAACCTCCTTTTCTATTATTAAATGGAGAATTTTTCATAAAATCTTATCATAGCATCTCCTTGATTCATTAAGCTGTTCTGCAGGTTATAATAATCGTAACTGCCATCCTCTTGAAGCTTATCTACCAATAATTCTTTTACAAGTTCCTCAAGATTATTTCTGTATGTGACATTCACCTCAGAGGTTTTTATGTCTTTAAGGTAATTTAAATACTTTGCCAGCTTTATTTCCTGCTCTATGATTGTCTCCAAGCTTTTATCGTCCATTTTTTTGTCAGAGTATAAGCTTTCTAAGCTTAAGGCGGATTTTTCACTCATTATTTTCAACATCGCTGCATCAACGGCAGAAGCTAAATCTATCAGAGTCTTATCGACATCACTGTATTTTAAACTTATTCCACTGATGTCTACAACATGTGCTGTGCTCTCAATATTTTTTCTTTTGAGAAACTGAACCGCAGTATCTGCTTGCGATTTATTCCAAAACAAGCCATAAGCAGTAAGGTATCCTTGCTCTTTTATTATAAATCCATTTAACTTCTTTTTTTTGAGATCTGCTATTTGCGCTTCCGCCTCCTCATATGTGCCAAATTTCTGAAGCTCAACTCTATACAATTGCTTTACATTGATATCAAAACTGTATTTGAAGGCTTCTACACTGTTATCCTTAGGCATGAATATTGCAGTGGGCATATCAATGTTTTTATCCTTGCTAACTGCAAATTGAAGTGCAATTGCACTTAGGAAAGCCAGCAGCGGAATGATTACTAGAAAAGTCAGCAGTAGATATTTTATATATGTTTTTTTATTTTTATTTTTCATCGCTCTTGAACTTCTCACTCTATCACCTCACCTATAGTTGAATTTATCATAATTTAAAAGTCAGTTCAACTTTTTGATAGCTTAGTTTAAATTTTATTTACAAATTTGATGCTGTGATTGTAAAATAGCTTGTTTTGTTTTAAAATAAGGACAAGGAGTTGATTTTATGTCAAATATTTTAAATAGTATACTCCGCCAACGACTTATGGAAATTCAAAGTCAGTTACC
>MGOS01000110.1:8899-20130 GCA_001797185.1 Clostridiales bacterium GWB2_37_7 | reverse complement strand
GATTGACTTCAGTGAAATCTTGACCAATGAAATCGATGACAACAATAATGAAAATATCGACTCTCCCGATACGATCGGCAGCATAAAGGAAAAAATCAACTACAATGGAGATTTCAACGATATCATAAATTCAGCCGCAAAAAAATATAATATAAGCAGTTCAATAATAAAATCTGTTATCAAAGCTGAGTCAAACTTTAATCCTACTGTTGTATCCACTGCAGGTGCAATGGGACTGATGCAGCTGATGCCCGAAACAGCGAGAGCTTTGAAAGTTGACGATGCCTTTGATCCTTTACAAAATATAGAAGGCGGTGTAAGATACCTCAAGGACATGCTTGAAAAGTTCGGGGGCAATCTGGAGCTTGCATTGGCAGCTTATAATGCCGGCCCCGGTAATGTAGTTAAGTATGGTGGTATTCCACCTTTTAAGGAGACACAAAGCTACGTAAATAAAATAATGGGTTTCATAAAAAATAGGACCTTTGAAAAATAATCTTTTTTGGGTTATTTTTTCAGGTCCTTTTTCATTATTATAAAATCCTCAGTTTTGTTATTCAGCTTAAAGTATTGCTCAATAGTTCTAATATAACTGAAGCCAATTTTGTTCCAGAATTCCCTTCCGATGCTATTGCCGGATAATGTTCCAATCATAACAGCCTTGATATCATAGGTATTTTTTAACATTTTTAGAATTGCACTTACTGCTTTTGTACCTATGCCGTTTTTTTGGTAACTGCTGTCTATCAAAATTGAAGAAATCCAAGCTTCCTCGTTATTGTCGTAGTCAATCCTGCCTTTTATAACTCCTATCATCTTACTTTCAACACCATCAGAATTGCAGATGAATATACCGGCAAAAAATTCATGGCTGTTTACCAGCACCTCAAGGTATTTCTGATTGATATCCTCATAGGACATAGGCCTGCCTATACCTGTGGCATAAATGTTTGTCTCATTTTGATTATATAGCTTCAATACTTCCTGCAAATCATCTTTATTGACATCTTTAAAAAACAGATTTTCGTTATTAAGATTTATCGTTAACATATTATCACCTTCAAAACTACTATTAAAATGTTTTAGTGTCAAAATACTCATCTAATTATATAAAAATATTCTACATAATATATTAAAATCCTTTTTACATGCACTTACAGATATTTCATTTCTTTAATGAAAAGCAGAAATGAAAACATCATCTAATCTACATAAATACAAAAGCCTATATAAGACTCAACCTTATATAGGCTTTTGTATTTATGTAGATCAAATAGCTATTAGTATTGGTACCAATATCGGTACCAAAGTCGATAGTACAACTCCTGTGATAAAGGAAACCACCGCAGTATTTGCATCTGTTGACTTTGATATGATAGGTAGTGAAGTATCCATCGCAGTTGCTCCGGCTGGTGCAATAGCTTCCAACTTGCCTATGTATTTTGCAATGTATGGTATTGAGATCAGAGCAATAACCTCTCTACTTACATTTGTAATGAATGCCAAAGCTCCAGTCTCAACACTGTATTTTGACAGCTCAATGGCAGATAAGGTATACCAGCCAAAGCCGGCACCTATAGCAGCGGACTCATTTATTGGCAAGCCTAAGGCAAATCCTCCCAAAACACTGCCAGTAATACTACCCAATGCCACGCCAAAAGGAATGAGAAGAATTCTATAGCCCATAGCTTTAATTTGCTTGAATATCTCTTTATTTCTTCCAATATCCATGCCTACAAAAAACAGCAGCAAGCTCAATCCAATATCTATAACTAAGCTTATATTCTGTGCAAAGGCTTCCGGGAATATGAAAAGTCCAGCAAATATTCCTATTGCCACAGATAAAATTATGCTAAGACTCATCCTGCTGTACCGCCTTTTCTTTATACTTGGAATATATGCTAACCAGCTTTACAGCAGCAACACTTAACACAATAGAAGCCGAAGAAAGCACTATTGCTTGAAGTCCCAGCTTACCGAATGTATTGATTATTTGATCATTTATTCCTATATTTACCCCCATAATAAATAAAAGCAGCAGTAAACTTGCGTATTGCAGCTTGGAAAGATTTTTCTCAACCATTTCATTTAGCATGCCTTTGCTGCTTATCAATGCACCTGCTAAAATAATAAAGACATATAGTAATATTCTCAAGTCTACACCCCCACAAAGTATTTTATGTACATCTATATGCTATCAGAAATATTTCATAGGTTCAACGAGATTGTAGCAGATCAGTTGAAGCCCATGTGCCTTTTCCGAATGGAATGAGAAAATTCCGGCACGGGCAGTTATACCAAGTTTTATTATTGTATAAGAAAGTTATACTTTCTTATACAATAATAAAACAGCAGGTTTACTCCTGCTGTTTTACAAAGAAGGGGATTATGAATGAAGGAACGATTAAAGCCATCACCTTTTAATAAAGCTATAATCG
This sequence comes from Clostridiales bacterium GWB2_37_7, assembly GCA_001797185.1. Lineage (GTDB taxonomy): Bacteria > Bacillota > Clostridia > Lutisporales > Lutisporaceae > GWB2-37-7. Next base: position 17,692 of record MGOS01000110.1, on the reverse strand, counting down.
TTCTGATATTCCTATGCTCTTTTATTTCTTGTCTTAACGTCAAATATTACAGCCGCTACCAATACAGCGCCTCTTATAATATATTGATAGGAAATATCAACACCCATCAAGTTCATACCATTAATCAAGGACGCCATAACAAATGCACCAATTATTGAGCCTGTTACTTTACCTACCCCACCGGCAGCTGAAACACCGCCAACATAGGCCGCTGCTATAGCATCCAACTCAAACAGAGTTCCTGCTGTCGTAGTTGCAGATTGAAGACGTGAAGTAAATAATATTCCTGATAATGCCGCCAACATGCTCATGGAACTGAAAACAATTACTGTTATTCTATTTACATTAATTCCACTTAATTTAGCAGCCTCTGGATTTCCTCCTACTGCGTATATATGTCTGCCTAATACTGTTTTGTTTGTTATAAAATGATAAATAAGTACTACTAATATTACTATTACTACTGTCCATGACAATCCATTATACCCTGCCAGTATCCATGTAACATAGCCTATGACCAAGGATACAAACAAAAGCTTTATAGCAAACATTAACTTAGACAAAACCTCAAAATTATAGGTTAGCTTATTCTTACGGTTATTCAATTCACTCCATATATATAGGCCTATAGCGAATGCGCCCAATATCAATGTTAAGGTGTGTATGCCTTCAATATTAGCTATATCAGGTATAAACCCATTCCCAATAGCATTAAAGCCTTTGTTAGGTATAATAATTGTTCCTGTACCAGATGTAACCCTAAGCAGTGCGCCCCTGAATATCAGCATTCCTGCAAGGGTAGCCACAAAAGATGGTATTCCCATTTTTGTTACTAGGAAGCCGATAAAGGATCCAAGCAAAGCACCCGCTGCTAATACAATCACTATTGTAGCCCACACTGGCATTCCTGCTTTTGTTAGAAGTATTGCAGCAACAGCCCCTAAAAAACCTGCTACAAATCCAACAGAAAGGTCGATGTGTCTTATAATTAATATTAGGGTCATACCAACAGCTAATACTGCAATGTATCCTGTCTGGTTTATCAAATTACTAATATTTCTGGAAGCCATAAATAGTCCATCTGTGGCAATGGAGAATGTCAGCATGATGACAACCAGAGCAATATACATTCCGTATTCACGTATATTTTGTTTCATTAAATTTTTAGCTTCATTAAAAACTCCCATAAACCTGCCTCCTAATTAGTTGCCATTTTCATGATTTTTTCTTGAGTTGCTTCTTCAGCTGTCAACTCACCGGCAATCTTTCCTTCTGATACAACATATATTCTATCACTCATACCCATTACTTCCGGTAATTCAGAAGAAATCATTATGATACTTAATCCCTGCTTTACAAGCTCATTCATCAATGTATATATTTCAAATTTAGCACCTACATCAATACCACGAGTCGGTTCATCCAATATTAATACATTTGGTTTTACAAACAACCACTTTCCTAAAGAAACCTTTTGTTGGTTGCCTCCACTTAGATTTCCAACCTTTTGCTCTATACTGGGAGCTTTAATATTTAAAGAGGTCTTATAGTAGTTCGCAGTTTTTACTTCTTCATTTTTATTCAAAATGCCTTGCTGCGAAAGTGACTTTAAATTGGCTATCGTTATATTTTGTTTGATGTCATCTATCAAAATTAAGCCGTTTCCCTTTCTGTCCTCTGTTACATATGCTACTCCGGCCTTTATTGCATCATTTGGGCTCTTGAAATGCTTCTTTTGTCCCAATACAAACAATTCACCCTTTATCCTATATTCTCCAGGATTACCAAAAATACTGTGAGCAAGCTCAGTTCGACCTGCACCCATAAGTCCGGCAATACCTATTATTTCACCTGTTCTTACCTTAAAATTCAAGTTATGAAGAATATCTCGTCCAATTTTGGGATCATAAGCACACCAATCTTTTACTTCAAGAACTATGTCTCCAAATTCTTTATTTTCCCTTTTGGGATAAATATTATCAATTTCACGACCTACCATGTGCTTTATTATAACGCCTTCAGAAATCTCTCCTTTGGCAGCCGATAACGAGCATATAGTCTGTCCGTCTCGCAGCACTGTAACAGTATCTGCTATAGCTATAACTTCCTTGAGCTTGTGGGATATCATAATTGAAGTAACCCCTTGCTCCTTTAGCTCTCTTAAAAGCTTCAGTAAATTTTCGCTGTCATCTTCATTCAAAGCAGCAGTAGGTTCGTCTAGTATCAAAAGCTTTACATCTTTACTCAATGCTTTGGCTATCTCCACCAGCTGTTGTTTGCCAACTCCTAGATCCTTTATCTTGCTTGCAGGGTTAACGTTATTAAGCTTAACTTTTTTTAACATAGCGCCTGCTCTTAAAATTGTTTCATTCCAGTCAATAATTCTACCTTTTTTTATCTCATGCCCTAAAAATATATTTTCATATACAGATAATTCCGGAACCAAGGCTAATTCCTGATAAATAATTGCTATTCCTGCCTTTTCGCTATCGCTTATACCTGAATGCTTTTGTACTTCTCCATTCAAAACGATATCACCAGAATACTCTCCAAATGGATATACTCCGCTTAGGACCTTCATAAGCGTTGATTTACCCGCTCCATTTTCCCCAACCAAGCAGTGAATTTCACCTTTTTCAACCTGAAAATTTACATTACTTAAGGCCTTTACGCCAGGGAAAGTCTTTGTAATACTTCTCATCTCTAATATATATTTATTCATAGCCGTACCGCTCCTCAATTAAGCATATCAACAATATTACATAAAACTAGGTTTGCTTTTGTTTCATAAATGCAACATGATTTATACTGTATAGTTGAATAGTGATAGACTGATCTATCACTATTCAATAATAATAATAATAATTTAAATTTCTATTACTTTAAGTTTGTGAAATCAGATGCTGGATAGTATCCTGAGTCAACTAATGCAGCCTTTACGTTGTCATTCTTAACAACTACAACTTCAGTTTGCTTAGCTTTTACATCAACTTTTCCATTGTTATATGAACCAGTTGTTTGTGGCTCTTTTCCACCTAGTATAGCAACTGCCATTTCAATAGAATCCTTAACTAGAGTACGAACATCCTTAAATACTGTCATGGACTGCTTGTTGTCTATGATGTACTGAACAGATGCTTTTTCAGCGTCTTGGCCAGTTACTTTGTAGCTTGTAACAGCTGTATCAGCAGCAAATGCATCAGCAATCGCACGAGCTGTACCATCGTTTGGAGCTAGTATAAATACATTTCCCTTATCAGCAGCTTTAGCTGATGTTAAATGTGCTTCTGCTTTGTTTTTTGCTTCATTGAAATCCCAGTTAGTAGTTACTTGACCTACAATTTTGCCCATTTCATCTCTTGTTAACTTAGCATTTCCTTGTAGTGCAACAGCTTCACTTGAATTCTTGATTACAAATGTGCCATCAGCAATTTTAGGTTGTAATACATTCCATGCGCCTTCGAAGAATAAGAAAGCATTGTTATCGGAAGCTGCGCCAGCATATAGATATAACGGATTGCCTGTTCCTGTTGCTTGTTCAACCAAGTATCTTGCTTGAGCTTCACCAACAGCTACGCTGTCAAATGTTACATAATAATCTACTGCATCTGTACCAGTTATCAATCTGTCATAAGCTATAACTTTGATGCCTTCTTTTTTAGCTGCTTCTACCGCAGATGCAGCTGCACCACCGTCTTGAGGAGTGATAATCAATACTTTAATTCCCTTTGCTATAAGAGCTTCAACGTTCTCTTTTTCCTTAGCTGAAGAACCTTGGCTAAATAGTATTTCTACTGAGTAATCAGTGCTCTTTAATGCTTCTGTGAATCTAGTCTCGTCTTGTACCCATCTTGGCTCATCCTTTGTTGGTAAAACGATACCAATATCTACTTTGTTGGAGTCCGCTGCTGGAGCTTCACCAGTAGTTGCTGGAGTCTTGCTGCAAGCTGTCACAGCTATAAGCATTGAAACTACCAATAACAGTACTAAGAGTTTTTTCATTATTTCTTCCCCCTTTTTATTGCCTTCCAAATTATACTTGGCGGCTGTGTGCTTAGAACATTACGTGTTAGCAATGTTCCTAAACAACTGCATTTGTCGCAGTCTACAACTCAATTATTCCATAAAATATTCGCCCTGTCTCTGTAGCCTTTTACGCAATTTCATAAAAATTTAGTGCAGTTTTAAATAGCACCTGCATAGTAGTAATATTTTGTGATAAAAAAATGCAGTCTACTTTTATGTTCTAGTAGACTGCATTTTTTAATTTCGATAAACTTCATCCTTTAGATGAAAGCCATCTCTTATGATCGTTTCATCAATATTATCTTTATCAACTGCAATGGGATCCAATACATAATATTTTACGTTGAATACACCATCATTTATATACTCATTGACGTTTAAGGGTTCAGCTCTTACAAGCTTTATTGCCATTTCAACCGTAGCTTCAGCAAGCTTTTCAATGGGCTTGTAAATCGTCATCAGTTGAGTACCCTCTACTATTCTTTGGCAGGCCGTCAAATCCGCATCTTGCCCGATTACTGTTACATCGCTGGTAAGACGGTGCTCTGACAATGCCTCAATTGCTCCTTCCGCCAAGCTGTCATTGCCCGCTATGACTGCATTTATTTTGGTTTTCTTCTGCAGCGCATCATCTACTACCTTGAAGGCATATTCCTTTAACCAATTGGCAGCCCATTCTTCACCAATAATGTTGATTTTACCTTTAGCTTCTAAGGGCTTCAAAACCTTGTCATAGCCTTGCTTAATCATTTTTGTATTGTTGTCGGTCTTTGCACCATTTATGATCAGCAAATTTCCCTTTCCTATATTGTCAACGATACGTCTAGCCATCAACTCGCCTACTTTAACATTATCGAAGGTAATATATAAGTCTACATTTGCGTTCAATACGAGTCTATCATAGGAAATAACCGGCACTCCCTGCTTTTTTGCCATTTCTACAGCATTTGCTGCCTTATTGAGATCATTCGGCACAATGATAAGCACATTAATGCCTTGATCCAAAAGGTATCTTACCTGCTTAAGCTGATCTTGGTCATCGTTGTTGGCATTTTGTACAATGATGTCCGCCCCTAACTCCCTCGCCTTAGCCATCAGTATATCTCTATCCTTGATCCATCTTTCTTCTTTGAGGGTTCCGAGAGAAAACCCTATTTTTACTTTTTTAGTACTATCAGCATTTGTAAGCTTGTTTAAAAAAACATCTTCATCCTGCTGGTTCATAACATTAAATATTGAAAATACAAGCCCGAAGAATACAACAAAAAGTATTGCAATGATTGAGTTCTTAAGTATTTTGCTCTTAACCAATACTATCACCCCTTATATTAGACACAGCTCTGTATTCTGTGGGAGTCATGCCCGTTACTTTTTTGAATATTTTACAATAGTAGTTGGGGTCATTATATCCTATTTTGTGACATACCTCCTTGATGCTCATTCTGTAATTCTCCAAGAATTTCATCGATTTTTCAATTCTTAGCTCTGTCAGATAGTCAACAAAGTTTTTGCCCACTTCATCCTTAAAAATTTTACTAAAATAGTGGTAGCTCAAATTAACACTTTTTGCTGCATCATCCAAGGTAATATTTTCGTTATAGTTGTTGTTCAGATATTTCAATACCTTTGGTATGATGCCATCGATCTCACTTCTTATCTGCTCCTGTATTTCTTCAGACAACTCAGACAGCAGGTTCATAAATTGTCCTTCCAGCTCTTCCATATTGTTTGTCTTTAATATGCTTAAAATATAAGCTTGCTTTGATTTACTAAAAGAGCTTATCTTATAAGGCAAAGTTTTTTCAATAACAAACAGCAGGTCAATCAGCTTCGACTTAACTTTATCGATGTCTTCACAGTAATTGCTCACCAACCACAAATAGATATCCTTAAACGCTTCTTTTGCACCATTTATATTACCTGTCAGCATTCTGTTTGCAAAGGTGCTCTCCTTATGCAGGGGATAGGTATCCAGAATATTATACGAAGGTGTAATGTCCTCAAAATGCATTACAGTCTGTCCACTGGGTACGGATGCAGCCATATACGCTTCATTGCAGGATTTGTTAAAGCTGGCGACCTCGTATTTTCTACCGATACCAATTCTATATTGGTTGCCGGTATTTAGCCTTACTCTTTCCATTATTCTTTTCCCAATGTTTATTGACTGATTTCTTATCTCATAGGGATCTGCAGCATCCTCGACAGGAATAAAGGCTGTGATTCTATCCAGCAATGGATTGCCAATTAAACAAGGACACATTCTTTTAAGCTCCATAGAGAAGGCTTCATAAAAGTTCTGCTTTTCCAAGTTCAACTTGAAGTTGTCTTCTTTGCCTTTGCATTCAAAGCTTTCAAGAAGTACTGTTATTGCATAGCCCTGCTTCAAATTCATATTAAAAATATCTTCATAAAAATCAATTTCACTGACTGTTCCTAGATTAAATAACTGGTGTGAAATAAACTGACCCTCTATAAACGGTAATATTCTGTTTATTCTTTCTTTAAGTTCTACTTCCCGAAGCAAATGTTTACGCTTTTGATGAATGATTTTGCTCAAGCTGTTGAGTGTCTCTATTACCTTGCTTTTGCTTACTGGCTTCAAAAGATACTCAGACACCCCCATGTTAATAGCTTCCTTGGCATAATCAAAAAATTCATAGGCTGTTATAATAACAAATAAAGCATTGCTGTTTGCAGCCTTTATTTGTCTAATAGCTTCAATTCCATCTATTCCGGGCATATGGATGTCCATGAAAATAATATCCGGCTTAACCTCCAATGCTTTTTCAATCGCTTCTCTTCCTGAGCTAGCCGTACCAACAATTTCAACATCGTCCATATTTTTTGAGATTATCATCTTTAAAGAATCTAAAACCAGGTATTCATCATCCGCAATTAACAGCTTTATCATTTATATCCACACCCTTATTACTAACATTATTATCGAGAGGTATCTTCAGAATCACAGTTGTTCCCTGTCCTATTTCACTTTCAATACTTATTAGTTTTCTAAAGTCTTCAATATTAAACAAATTCTGCAGTCTCTGTATTACATTGCTGATTCCTATCCCCGTCGCATGCTTCTTCTTTATACTGTTTTCATCACTAAAGCTTAATATCGAATCGATATAGCTGGAATCCATCCCCATTCCATTATCTTTAACTTCTATTTTGATACAATCGTTCTGAAGTATAACATTTAGATGTATTTCTCCATTTCTCTCAAGATGTTGAAGTCCATGAATAAAAGCATTTTCTACAATTGGCTGTATGACGATTCTTGGTATCATTACATCCAAAGCAGCCTCATCAATATCAGTATAAAAATCTATTCTGCTTCCAAAGCGTGTCTTTAGGATCTGCATATAGTTTTTTACATATTGAATCTCGTCTCCCAAGGTAGTAAGCTCATCAATGTTTTTCAAATTATATCTAAATAAATGTGCAATATTCTCAATAAATTCAGAGGATTTATCTGCTCCTTCAATAATAGCCAGTTGAGCAGCAGCATTAAGTGTATTATAGAGAAAATGTGGATTAATCTGTGACTGCAGAAACTTTAATTCAGCTTCCTTCAGTAGACTCATCATTTTTAGGTTTTGCATTTCCTGTTCTTTAAGCTTTTTCTCTACCTCTGCCTGACTCTTCAATTCATCAATATAGTCTCTGATGCTTTTTACCATTTTTATAAATGCACCGGCAAGGATATCTGTCTCATCTCCTGTATGAGTTTGAGTCAATTCTATGTTAAAATCCCCTTCTGCAATTTTTTCTGCGGAATGAGATAGCTCTGTAATTGGTTTTGTTAAACGATAAGTGGATACGACGGCAATGTACAAATTCACAAGTACTGCCGCTATGATGATAACTAGGTTTAAATAACTGATAAAGCTCATATTTCTATTTATATTTTCATACTTCTCTGAACCTGATTTTAATTTATTGTCCAATAGCTTATTGTTATAAAGCTTTATATATTCACTGATTTCATTAGAACGCTGAAAGTTTGCAATATACCGGCTGCTGATCCTTCCCCGCTTTGCTTGAATTGCATTGTCCGTCTCCATAAGCAATGCATCAATCATATTTCCTACATCTTTAAGCAACAGCAATTCATAGCTATACTCAGCAGATCTGGGGATTTTTCTGGATATCTCCTGCACCCTGTTATAGTTCGTATAATAATTAAGCAAATTCTCTGAGGATGCAGTAGTTAAGTACTTCTCCAGCTCTGTCATCAATTGATTGACATCATTGTTTAGGTTATTCAAATATGCATAGTCCGTGATGATGCTATTTGTATTTTTTAATACTATTTTTGCATTATAATATGAAAAAATACTAATTACGCCAAGCAATAGTATTGTCAGCAGAAAGTACATTATTAACTTTTTCCGAATCCCTATAAAGGTAAATATATCTCGATTCATATTTTCACCAACTATTTCTAAGAATCATGCATTTCTAAATATTTCATCCAAATGCTATTTAAGGCGTTTTTTTGTTGAGCATTCGTTTGGTAATAACCTTTACATTCGTATCAATAAAGGTTGGAGCACTTTTGCCATTCTTGATATCTACCAATGCTTTAACACTTTCATAACCCATTTTATATGGATCACTAGCGACAGTCCCATATATTATTTCCTTATCAATATATCGAATAATTTCCTCAGAGTTTCCATAGCCTACCAAAACAATGCTTCCAACTTTATTTCTATCTACAATAAGCTGCGCTGAACCTAGTGTATCAGCAGAGCTAAA
>MGOS01000110.1:3418-8892 GCA_001797185.1 Clostridiales bacterium GWB2_37_7 | reverse complement strand
ATAGCATCAATTTCTTCCTTACTTTCGATGATGTTTTGTGTGATCTCCTCTGCACTCAAAATACCCATTTTGGAGGTGTAGCTTTCTACTATCTTCATTTCATCATAATTTTTAAGTATACTTAAAAACCCATTCATTTTTAAATTATGTTCTATAGAATCCTGTTCCAAATCACTGTTTGAAATAACTGCAATATTTGCCGTACCCCCTGTAGCTTCAATCAACAGTCTAGCTGCCTCTTTACCGAGTTCAAAGCTGTTAGTTCCCACAAAAGCATATCTTTTGCTTTCACTATCGTCATTCTCTATGGTAATGACAGGAATACCCTTGTCATATGCTTTATCAATGGAAGCGGTGAAGCCCATATCCATAGGAGCATGGGTAATTATACCATCCACCTTTGAAATAACTGCTATATCCATAAATTTCAGTTCTTCCTCAGGGTTATTGAAGCGCGGCACATTAAACTCTACTATAACATTGTTGTCCTTAGCAGATTTTTCTACCCCCTTCATTACTTCACTCCAAAAGGGATCTACTGAATTTTGGGCTATAAAATAAAAATGGTATTCTGGTTTGGAGATATAGGTTTTTATTTCCTCTCTCTGCAGCCAAAACAACACTATACTTGCGCAAATAACCAGTATGGTTAGTATCAAAATAGCATGTCCATATAATAACTTTAAAATTTTTCTTATAAAATTCATAACCTGACTTCTCCTCAACACAGTTATACTATTTTAGTATAGCATATAAGCTAGACATAATGTATTTCTAATTTTTTGAAAAATTAAACAGCAGATGCTTCTGCTGTTTAATAAAAAGTTTAATTGTTCTTATTAAATTTTACATCTATATCGATATATTTTTATCATATGTCATATTAAAAACCATATCATTCAACCACTTTCTAAATGATACATTGTCATTATACTGCTTATAAAACTCCATCGCATCAGCAAAAATATTCGTATTACTATCTATCAATTTAGTAACGTTTCTGTCTACTGCTTTATCTGCTTCAATTTTAGCGTTTTGTTTATCAGAATTTTTCCTAGCATTTTGATATGCTTTATCCTGAGCAGCTCCATCTGCAATTGTTAGAATAAATTTATGTACCTGATCTTCATCATTCCAGTTTATATTTCCGAACATCTCATGGAAGCTGCTTAATATACTGCTTAAATACTCCATTTCTGTTTCCGCTATATGCGCCATTGTAGAGGTCGGCACTGGATCTATATATGCATCCTGATCGGCTAAAACAATCGACATAGTTGACTGCATTTCTGCTCTATAGCTATCTAAATCGATTGTTTCAAGTATACCCTTGGCCAAATCATCTTCTATTGGTGCGGGTAGCTTCAGAATTAAGAAATTCAAAAATATAGATAGCTTTTCCCACCCTGCATTTCCATAGGGCAAAATTGCGGATAGGAAGCTATACGTACGAACAAAAGCTTTGGCTTTACTCTTGAAATCAACCTGCTCATCTTCATTAAGCATTGTTTTATATATATCTACGCATATATCAAGTATTGGATCAAGTGTATCTCGCTGTGCTCCTTTTAGAAATAGCTCAACTAGGCTACTAACATGATATTCAGTAAATATTTGATATTTATGTAAATCTGACTCTAAGTCATTAAGCTTATTTGGGTCTGTTTCTGAAGATAAAATAGTAGTCTTATAGTATCTTGAAAAAGCTTCTTGTATATCGGAAACGTCATTAATAAAATCAAGCACAAAGGTATCATCTTTTTTCGGATGTGAACGGTTTAATCTTGAAAGCGTCTGAACAGCTTTAATATCAGTCAGGGGCTTATCGACATACATTGTATGTAGCAATGGCTCATCAAACCCTGTTTGAAATTTATCTGCAACTACAAGAAAACGATAAGGTTCCTGCTTAAATTTCTTGGGTATCTCCGTGCTTGAGAATCCATTAATCCCGGCTTCATTAAGCTTTTTACCGCCATATTCATGCTCTCCTGAAAACGCAATGATAGCGTTATATGGACTTTTTCTATCTTTTAGATATGAACAAATTGCATAATAATACTGTATAGCTCTATCTATACTGCTGCATACAACCATAGCGCGTGCTTGCCCGCCAATTTTTTGACGATTTATGACTTGTTGATGAAAGTGATCTATCATAATTTCTGCCTTATGCTTAATTGCATGCTCATGAGATTCTACATAATGGCGAAGCTTTTTTTGAGCCTTTTTCTTGTCAAACATAGGGTCGTCCTCTATTGTTTTCGCAAGCTTATAAAAGCTGCTTATAGGTGGATAATACTTCAATACATCCTTAATAAAATTTTCCTGAATAGCTTGTTTCATTGTATATGTATGGGATGGTCGAAAGCTTGTCTCACTACCTTCCATATACTTTTCACCAAAGGTTTCAAGCGTTTTATTTTTAGGCGTTGCGGTAAAAGCAAAATAACTAGCATTAGTGAGCATTTTACGAGCTTCCAAAATCTTATTTATTTTATCTTCAGTGGTTTCATCCTCGTCCTTGCCAAACTCAGCATAATCTTGAGATAAAGCCATGCTCATTTTGGCTGAGGTGCGTCCCCCTTGACTCGAATGTGCCTCGTCAATTATAATCGCAAAGGTATTTTTACGATGTACGTCACCAATCTCATCAAGAATAAGTGGGAATTTAAAAACAGTAGTAATAATAATTCTCTTTCCATCACGCAGAAATTTCTTTAGATCTCCTGAATGTTCTGCGTGACCTACAATTGAACTAATCTGTGCGAAGCTTTTAATTGTATTTTTTATCTGTGTATCTAGATTTCGACGGTCAGTAACCACAATTATTGAGTCAAACACATTTCTGTTTTCCTTCTTAACACCCACAAGCTGATGTGCTAGCCAGGCTATTGAATTGCTCTTTCCGCTTCCTGCCGAATGCTGAATCAGATATCTCTTACCGGCACCTTTTATCCGTATATCAGATATTAATTTCTTTACAACTGTTAGCTGATGAAATCTTGGAAAAACCTGTTTTTTCTTTTTCTTTCCATCTTCCTCTTCTTCAATGATTTGAGCATAATTCTCAATAATATCAGTTAACTCATTTTTGTCAAAAATATCTTTCCATAGGTAATCCGTTTTTAAACCCAAGGGATTGTGTGGATTTCCTGCTCCATCATTACAGCCTTTATTAAATGGCAGGAACCAAGAATTTTTACCCTCAAGCTTTGTACACATAGCTACCTCATTATCATCAACAGCAAAATGCACCATGCACCTTCCAAATCCAAACAGTAATTCTCTAGGGTCACGGTCATTCTTATATTGCTTAATAGCATCGTAAGTATTCTGCTTAGTTAAACTATTCTTAAGTTCACAAGTTAGGACTGGCAAACCATTGATAAACAATACAAGGTCAAGAGCAAGTTTGGTATTGTCCTGTGAGTACCTAAGCTGCCTAGTTACGCTAAATATATTCTGCTCAAATTTCCTCATTGCTTCTAAATTCTCGGGAGAAGGTGTAGAATAAAATGTCACTAAATCAACAGGGTAATATTTGATACCCTTTCGCAACACTTCTATTATGCCATTTTTTGTTATTTCACCTTGTAAGCGATGCAAAAATTTTATTTGTTTAGTTACGTCGCTTTCAATTCCTAATAAATTGACCTTTTCAGGCTGTGTTGCTTTCAAAAACCTAATTAGACGAACTGCATCAATTGCATGCTCACGATCATAATCTGCATTTGTACCCTGTTCATAACCCGATTCATTCACAAGATGAGCAACAATCATATCCTCTAAACCGCTTTCCTTAGTATTCGTCGCTGCCATCATTTACTTCCCCCTCATCGATTATTTCATCTATCTCATCAATGTCTTCACCATATTCATATTCTTCTTCGTAAATTTGGTCATTGGAGACTTTAATACCTCTAACATCAATCTTGCCTGTTACTGCATCTGAAATAAGACGTGTTCGATATTCTGTGATTAGGTCTATTTCTTTTTGAATTGATTTTTTTGTCATATCAATCTCTTTACACTTAATATCTAAAATTCTTACTACTTTTTTCTGCTCCTCTATAGGTGGTAGAACCACAATCGCATTTCCAACCTCCTCAGCATTTAAGTGTGGTTGGGCAGCACGCATTTTCACCAGAAAAAGCTGATCATTAAGTACATATTTAGAAAGTAAAACATACGATATATATGCTGCAATCGCAGATTTAACTGTAATCACCATATCATAACCGGCAATTGCTCCGTCATATTTCTCTGGTATAATTGCAGAATCTGCAGTATACGCACCACTACGAACTATTATTATTTCGTCTTTTTTTAAGTATATTTTTTTTCCCAATGGTAAATCGTCTTTATCTATAAAAATCAAATCTTTTTCAATAATTTTCCCACTGTCGACATTGGTAGCTCTAATCATCGGCAAACCATTTACAGCTTCTTTTGGGGGTTGACTCAATCCGTACCTTATATTTGCAACTGCTTTAATACGACTTACCTTCCAATGTTCGGGAATATCCTCCAGCCATTCAATTCCTGAGGGTTTTAATTTAATATCTGGATTAATCCCCTTTGTCACAGCTTCATTTATAACAGCTTGCTTTTGCTCTTTTAGAGCCACAATAATCTTTTTCTTTGCTTTAATAAGCTTATTAATTTTAGCAAGCTGGGAATCTAAAAATATTACAATTTGTTCTTGTTCTGCAGATGACGGATATGGCAGCAATAAGTTTTTTAGCATTTCCATTGGTATCCGCATTCTATGAGCAAGAATACCTTTTCCATATTTAGTTAATTCTCTCTGCAAAGACTTTAATTTAAATACATAATCAAAGTATCTAATGTCATACATCTCATCATTTCTATTTTTAAGCACATAATAAACAGGACTCAAAGCCCCATAGTATTTTGACATACCCACTGAACCTATAATAACGTTCATACAATTCATTACTATATCATTAGGATAAACAAGCTTATATCTTTCAATATCCTCCGAACATTTATTTCCTACATTGCCTTTTTCACTATACGGGATAACTCCTATGTCTTTCATCACAGAAAGAACATTTTCAGTCTTATGATTAATGTTTTTTTCTTTACGCTCCTGAAAGACTTCTCTTAGCTTTATAACATCCCAGTCTATGGGTATCATGTCCATATACGACGTATCAGTAGACTTATACTTCTCATAGGGTTTTAATTCATAATTCATCTCTTAACCCCCTATGATTTCATTTAGCAAACCGTCTGTTTCAGCTTCAAGTGCCTTAATATCAGCCTTAATTACTTCAAGTGTACGTAATTGTATAGGCTTATAGAAGTACTTCGTAAAGCTTATTTCATAACCAATTTGTGTTTTGCTTTCATCTATCCAAGCGTCTGGCGCAAAGGAAAGCACCTCTCTTTTAAAAAATGCTTCTATTCCTCCTTCTTCAAGCAGCGGGATTTGTTCAGTATCTCTT
>MGOS01000110.1:0-3396 GCA_001797185.1 Clostridiales bacterium GWB2_37_7 | reverse complement strand
CTACGATAACCTGCTTGCCACCTATTATATCTTCAAACTTTCCATAAATTGAACTAACTGCATTTTTACTAAATTTATGTATCCTCCGAATTACAGGTTGAGCTTTTTCATCTGTTTGAGCAAAGAAATTTTTTATTAAATTAAGTCGTTTTGATGTAAGCTTGACCCCTTTTTTATCTGAAAATAAATCTAATTGCTTCAAGAACTCATTGTAATCTAAGCATTTTTCTCGCCCAAATTCATAAGCAACAGTATTTATTAATTCATACAAAGAAGCTTCATTCTCTTTTTGACAAAACACTTCAAATTTCCTACATTTCTGTTCAGATAGTTCAACATTTAAACGCAGAGGCCTTTCCACAGTAATTTTATGATATCCAAATTCTGCATTGGGGAAGAGCTTTGAATTTTCATTTTCCCTGACTTCCAAAAAAGTTTCTATTATTTTTTGTATTATATTATCATCAAACTCACAATTCTTCTTACCTAGGTTCTTTCTCAAAGTAGACTTCCATTCAGTAGCATCTATCAATTGCACCTTGCCACGTCTTTCTGCTTGCTTGCGGTTAGATACTACCCAAATAAAGGTAGCTATTCCAGTGTTGTAAAACATATTTTCCGGCAAGGCAATTATAGCCTCCAACCAATCATTCTCGATAATATATCTGCGCATATTGCTTTCACCTTGACCTGCATCTCCCGTAAACAAGGATGAGCCATTATGAACTTCTACAATTCTACTTCCTATCTCTGTGCTATGCTTCATCTTGCTAATTTTGTTTGCTAAGAACAACAGTTGCCCATCACTTGACCTTGGTATCATTTTATAGCTTACATCATCACCATGCGAAACAACAAAGCGCGTATCAGCTAAATCATTCTTCCCTCCCAAACGCTCCAAATCTGTCTTCCAGCTCTTGCCATAGGGTGGATTAGAAAGCATAAAGTCAAAGCTTTGTGTAGGAAATCCATCATTAGATAGTGTTGAACCAAATTTAATATTTTCTAATTCAGCGCCATCACCTTTTAACAATAGGTCAGCTTTGGCGATGGCATAGGTTTCCGGATTAATTTCTTGCCCATATAAATATATAGAAACCTCTTTGCCATGCTTCTGTGCCAAATCATAAAATACTTCTTCTGCAATAGTTAACATTCCGCCCGTACCACAAGCCCCATCATATATTAAAAATGTACCATCATCAATTTTTTCTGCAACAGGGTAAAAAATTAAGTTTGCCATTAGCTTCACAACATCACGAGGTGTAAAGTGCTCTCCAGCTTCTTCATTGTTTTCTTCGTTGAACTTACGTATTAATTCTTCAAAAACCGTTCCCATTGCATGATTATCAAGAGCAGGAAGCTTTTCATTCCCCTCTCCATCAAGTACTGGCTTTGTGCTTATATTAATTGAGGAATCAAGAAACTTTTCAATTACACTGCCTAATATATCAGCGTCTATAAGGGTTTGTATTTGATTTCTAAATTTAAACTTATCTAATATTTCTTGCACATTCTTCGAAAATCCATCAAGGTAAGCCTCAAAATCAGCTTTTAGCTGTTGTTGCTTTGCTCTTGCTTTCAGGTCTCGCAAAGTAAAAGGAGATGCATTATAGAAGGCCTGACCAGCAGCACTAGCTAGTGCACCTTCCTGATTTACAATCCCCGCAGCATCTAGTTGAGCTTTCTTTTTTAATACTGCTTCCTTCGTAGGCTCAAGTACAGCATCCAAGCGACGAATAACTGTCATTGGTAAAATGACATCCCGATACTTTCCGCGCACATATACATCACGTAAACAGTCGTCTGCAATACCCCATATGAAGCTGACGATTTGATTATAAATTTGATTATCCATTAAAAAGCCTCCCTCATTAATACCTTACAAATCAATAATTTAATTTCTAATCTGAATTATATCACATAGTGTTTTATTTGTGTTTATTATGTGTTTTAGTTTATAGTTATTCCTTATCTTATAATTTTTATAGGGTGATTTTATGGGAAAAAGAGTCATTATTAGACCAAAAAAAGAAAGAAATTGCACTTTTAGCATTAGAATTGATAAGGATATTCAGGATGCTTATGAAGAGTTAAGCAGCATTACAGGTTATTCACGAAATGAGCTTATTAATGTTGCCATGAAGCATTTACTTGAGGATTTAGATATTATTAGCACCGACGATGATACGAAAAATAGAATTGCTGAATTTCAAGAAACTTATATCAGTAAAAAGGATTCTGATTATTAAAAATTTACTTCCAGTGCCTAATATCTTATGAGAGATCAAGCTTTTATAAAATAGATTAATAACGCACTTACCATTGTTAGGTAAGTGCGTCATTAATAATTTACTTTATTTCTTAATATAGCTTGTATCAACTAACTCTGCTATACTTTAATGAATGGATTATAAAAGGAGTGCATACCTTGAGCAAAGAAAAAATGAATCTAACCAAAAGCGACTTTGATTATGAAGAAGATGTCTATGATCGCTTGAAAAATTTTAATAAGAATAGTAATAAATATCAAGGCTTTACCAACAAGGCAACTATGAAAAAAACCGAATTCGATTACGAAGAGGATGCCTACGAGCCGGAAAGAAGCAAATAAAAACTACCTATCTCTAGGTAGTTTTTGTCTATTTCATTAATAAGCACACTTCATTTGCAAATTGAACCGGGTCTTCTATAGGAAGTCCTTCAATCAATAAGGCTTGATTGTACAATATGTTAGCATAAAGCTTTACTCTATCTTTATCCTCAGTATATGCATGCTGAATCACGTTAAACATTTCATGGTTCGTGTTAATTTCCAGTATTTTATCCGCCTTAATGTTCTGATTGTTTGGCATCATACTCAATACCTTTTCCATCTCTATAGATAGCTCGCCCTCGCTGGCAAGGCAGACAGGATGGGTTTTTAATCTATTCGATGCTTTAACCTCTTTTATTTTACCCTGCAAAGCTTCCTTCATAAAATCAAACAGCTCTTTATTTTCTTCTGTTTGCTTATCAGCCTCTTTTGCATCAGATTCAAAGCCTAAATCACTGCTTGAAGCAGACTTAAATTCCTTTTCCTTGTAGTTCATCAGCATTTTAATTGCAAACTCATCTACATCATCAGTAAAGTAAAGTATTTCAAAGCCTTTGTCTTTAATAAGCTCGGTCTGTGGCAGCTTTTCTATTCTTTCTATGCTTTCACCCGTTGCATAATAAATAAATTTCTGATCCTCTTTCATCCTTGATATATATGCATCAAGACTTACTAACTTTTTCTCCAGGGATGAATGGAACATCAGCAGATCCTGCAGAATTTCCTTGTTGCTGCCCCAATCAGAATAAACACCATATTTAAGCTGTCTTCCAAAGCTTTTGTAAAACTCTTCATATTTT
>MGOS01000109.1:66979-69607 GCA_001797185.1 Clostridiales bacterium GWB2_37_7 | reverse complement strand
TCCCATAATGTTTGAATGTACTATAAATATTCTATCAATTCCACCAAATTCCTCTATATTCTGATATAGCCGGATACATAAATATATTATATTGCTATTCCATTTATAAACTTACTGCATAAAATATAGTATGTAAAAAACAACTAAAAAAGTTCTATATATTGTATATATTCCGTATGAGTGGAATAATATCTATTAGGATAAAATCAATATGCTTTTGTGCTTACCTTATCCATAATGAACAATTTATAACAAAACGGTAACACAAAAACCATTGACTCAAATGATGTCAATGCATTATCATGGTTTTAGATGATTTTCCAAAAATGGGAATAAGATGGTACATTATTATCAGTTCAGAAAGGAGTGTTTATTAATGATTATTGTAAGATTTTATGAGGTGATCCTTTTATAACTGAATATTGCGGAGAGGGCTTTACTAACGGTAGCAGGTTGTCCCTTTAGGGATGTCTTTTTTGTCGTACCTTTCTCCGAAATAAAAACCATCATCTAATATATAAGATAAAGTGCACACGATGGTCGTGTGTTTTTTATTGCCAATTATCCCGTGGATGATCGTATTCCACGGGTTTTTTGTACCCTTTGACACAAATTTATACAGTATTTAGGGAGGTATTGCTATGAGTTATAAGAACGGAAAAGAAATTCTACCTATAAAGCTTTTATTGGAGCTTCAGAAATATGTACAGGGTGAATTGGTTTATATACCAAAGCCTGGAGAGTGCAGAGCCGGCTGGGGAGAAAACAATGGCACACGCACACAGCTTATGTCTAGAAACATTGAGATATTTAACCTCTATAGAAGCGGTATGAGTGTAAAAGAGCTTATAGAAACCTACCATCTTTCTGAGGACAGTATTCGAAAAATCATCACAAAAACAAACAAGGAACTAACAAAATCAATCGGCTAAAGAAATGGGGTATATCATTTAATGAATTTAAATATATTAGGTTGGAACAAGGCATCTGAAAATGCTTTTGAAAAATATAAGAATCAAGGCTACGTGGCAGGCAGAATATTTGCGGAGTATAAAAGCTTCTACAAAGTAATATATGAAGGCGGCGAAATACTTGCTGAAATCACCGGCAAGCTGCTTTATGAAACCGAGCAGCAACAGGATTTCCCAGCAGTAGGAGACTGGGTGGCAATCACGCCAAGACAAAACGAGAATAGAGGCACCATCCACCACGTACTTCCCCGCAAGAGCAAGTTTTCCAGAAAGGTGGCAGGAACAAATACAAGAGAACAAATCGTTGCAGCTAATATCGATACAGTATTTATCGTAAACTCAATGAACAGCGATTTTAATCCCAGAAGATTAGAGAGATATCTGCTTCTGGCCTGGGAAAGCGGTGCCAACCCTGTAATAATCCTGAGCAAGTCGGATCTATGTCAAAACATTCAAGAGATACAGGCAGAAGCGGAGGCTGTAGCCCTAGGAGTTCCGGTTCATGCTATCAGTACCTATATGGCTTCCGGTATGGATGCGCTTAAGCAATATTATAGAGAAGGGCAAACCATCGCATTGCTGGGCTCCTCAGGCGTGGGCAAATCCAGTATCATCAACTACTTCCTGGGAAGTACAATTCAAAAGGTGCAGGAGCTTAGAAATGACGGACAAAAAGGAAAGCATACCTCCACTCATCGTGAAATATTTATTCTGCCTGAGGGTGGTTTGATTATAGATACGCCCGGCATGAGGGAAATACAGCTTTGGGATGCAGAGGAAGGCCTCCAGGAAGCCTTTGAGGATATAGATGCCGCATCCAATAACTGCTTCTTCAGAGACTGCAAGCACGAGAGAGAGCCCGGTTGTGCTGTCATCGCCGCGGTAAAAAATGGAGTAATTGCTATAGAGCGTTTAGAAAGCTACAAAAAGCTTGAAAAAGAGCTAAAATACCTGGAAAAGAAGCAAAGTACTGCCAGCAAATTAGCTCAGAAAAAAGCAAAAGTACAACCCAAGAAGGCGAACGAAAGAAACATTAATCTTGAAGAATATTAAGATAAAAAAGGTCCTGCAAAGCGTACATAAAGTGCTTTGCAGGACTTTTCTATCTGTTTTTCAGCTTTTTAATAATCAAATTGCTTATGGGAATCAAATATAAATAGAAGGCAAAGGGTATAAAACCTGCTGTAGCGGTCAGTGTGGCTGCCGGTACTCCAGCGGCAATATTCCAAGGCACCAGCGGCGATATCACAACTGCGGAATTTTCTATATCCAATGCCAGCTCCTGCTTGTCCCTCTTTTGTTTATAATAATTGTCTTTCACCAGCTGATTCGTCAATAAAATTGCAATGGTTTGTGTACACCCTAAGGATGCAGTAATAATGCTGGATATAATTGTAGCTACAAATATACCATATCTGTTTGCTATAACATCCAACACCTTCTGAATTTCCTTCAGCATCTGCGTCCCCTCAAAGATGCCGGAATAGGCAGATGAGATTAATACGATCAAGGCGATCTTCATCATGGATAAGATGCCTCCACCCTTAATAATATCATTAAATACACCACCGTCATCCAAGCTAAAGCCAAAAACTGTATATTTAAGTATCTGCTGTACCGAGTAGCCTTGCAGTATAAAAGCAAGAAGCATACCCAC
>MGOS01000109.1:61861-66948 GCA_001797185.1 Clostridiales bacterium GWB2_37_7 | reverse complement strand
ACTTCCAAAATTGTAGTTGATATACTACTATCCTGAAAAACAAGAGGATTGTATATTGATAATATAACATAAGCTGCTATTGATAATATCATAGGTATAAGGGAAGTTTTAAACATGTTTTTAATATTCGCATATAAATTTGTTTCTGTAATGCTGGCAATCAATATGGCGCTAGATGACATAGGGGAACATCGATCCCCGAAATATGCTCCTGCTATGATTGCACCTGCTGCTAGGTTTATATTTACGTTGCCGCTTTTGGCGAGAATCATCATAACAACACCAATTGTACCTACTGTACCAAAGGCAGTTCCTAATAGAAAGGAAACGATGCTGCTTAGAATAAAAGCATACAATATAAAATAGTTTGGATTCATAAGCTCTATTCCATAATATACGATAAAGGCCACCGTACCCGATGCTCTCCACACTGCGGTTATTGCACCAATTAATATAAAAACCCTTATAACAACCAAGGACTTCTTGCCGCCTTGGAAAGTCATATTGAGTATGTCCTTGACCTTAAAGCCTCTTCTCTTTGCTACCAGCATCAAAGTGATAAGTCCGATAAACAGAGGATAAACGATGTTTAACCCTCTATAAACACTAAATAAAAGTGACCAGAATATAAATATCAGCGCTGCTGCAATATCCATTCAATAATTCCTTTCATCCTTGGAATAATTACATTATATAATATTTCTAATATGTTAAAAAGCTCAAAAACAAACAATGTCCCTGCAGTATCCTGCAAGGGCATCTATAAGCCTAGTATATATATTCGTATACGCTATCGTATACATTCTTTATTCCTGTAACAACAATAATGTCTCCCTCTAAGAAAACATAATCAGGGCCGGGGGATATAATGATTTCACCGGCTCTTCTATATGCGATAATTGTAGCTCCGGTATGTTGAAAAAACCTTGTTTCAGATATTCTTTTTCCGAGTATTTTGCACTTCTCATTTATTTCTATTTCAATCAAGGTGAAGGGTGATATGTTTTGAAAGCGTTCTATATAATCAGTGATCTCTTCAAAGCTTTTTTGGATTTGTTCGTCCAATTTTCTATGCTGCTCTAGAAGTGATCTTATATGTTCCTTTACAGAGATTAAATATTCATTGTCTTTATTCTTACTAATAAATCTCTCTGCAGCAGATATAGAAAGCACTTCAATACCACTTCCCTGTGATACCGCTACAACTTCTGATTCATGCAGCAATGCGACTGCCCGTCTGATGGTTTCTGGTGATACGTTATACATGCTTGCCAAAACTGACCTACCGCTGATTTTATCCTTCTCCTTGATATCGCCTTTGACAATTTTGTTTGCAATATCGATTGCAATTTTTTTGTATATTGGTTTGTGGTCTTCCACATGAGCCATTTAAACGCCTCCGAATGAACATCATTATCATATTTTTTGTTACGTATCAAAATTTATTCAAAGCTTTGACAAATCAATAATACACCAAAATGCAACTAATTTCTACAATGATTTTTCAAAAAATTCTAATGTTGACCTATATATCGCTCTAACAAAAAAGTTATCATGATCACCTGAGAGCTCTGATGCCTTCATATTGATTAACAATTTAATCATTGGCATGAGCTGTATTCCATAAAGCTGCATGCAGCTTTTGGGATTTATACCAGGCCAAGCATTGCAGCCTACCACTGTTCTTCTTTGGTATGTGCTTACAGCCTCAGGGATTTCTAGATACTCTTTATCTTGAGGATAAAAAACATACTTATCTAATGTTCCTGTAGGTATTCCCTCAATTGCTTTTACTTGTATAGGCTGAATGTCTTCCATATATGGATCTACAGATAAGTCCAGAATGACTGCATGCTCCGCTAGGTTTGCAAGTAAGCTGTTATCTACAATGTATTTCGTTGCATCTTCTCTATTTGAAGCATCAACCAATATATCCGTTTTGGATAGAATTTGTTTCATCATTTCCTTATCTGATGTTATATTCCTTGATAGCATATTTACCATTACAGGTTTCAGTCCCATAGATTTAAAGATTTCTTCATTTCTGGAAGATCCATATCTACCTGCTGCTTTTGCTGCCATCAAACCAACCATTCCCATACCTATTATACTGACATTTAATGGCCTTGAGTGTATATTAAAGCTCTGCATATTCTTTGACAATTCAAAAAAGGCTATTTCTATACCGTTTCCGGCAGTACCCTTGTAGTCAACTACTATTCTATCCATCAGGTCATTTCTCATTGCATCCATTGCTACGCCAAAAATATTCCTTTTCTTAAGGTATTTCACTCGTTTACTTCTGGTCGGATAGTGAAGCATGCTGACTAAGGTGCTGCCTTCACGCATCTTATCCAGTTCATATACCTCGGGGCATCGCAAAACCACGACCATATCCTTTGAATAACAATTGTTATTGTTTGTAAATTTAATATTTGGATTTTTAGTCAAATAATCCTGTTCCGTATATCCTAAGGATTCTCCATAGCCTGATTCTAAAAACATCTCTACAGGATAGTCTAATAGCTTCTCAAAAAATTCAGGCAAAAAATCTCTCTTTTCATTTGTTTCCTTATGCATTCTTGGAAATCCAATCGTTTTCATTAAATGTCCCCCCGCTAAAAAATCATTCCTTTTTTTGACAACATAAAACTTATGTGTTATCATTAAGTTGTTAGTCTCTAACAACTTAATGATAACACGCAGGTTGTAACTTAGCAAGATAAAGGAGGGTTTTTTTTGAAAACTTACTTAAAATCGCTCTTAGAAAAACCAAATTTTAGCTTAACCATGACTATGGATTGTGAAGGCACTAATTTCGACAAAAATTTAAAGGAAAATGTCGCGAATCTCGAAAAATTCTTAGATCGCAACACAAATGCAAATATAGCCACTGTGCTTTTTATTACTCCATATTTTGCCGATATGATGAAACAGCTAGGGATTGTTGAGTCCGTTAAAAACAATTATAAGGTCATTTTTGGTCTGCATATTCACCCCAATAACCTCCCCGCAGAGCTACAACAGCAGTGCAGCTTTGCTACTGCAGAAGAAGATTTAATAGGAGCTTATACTTATGAGGAACAGCTATCTTTGATCAGGCATTCGGCTAATTACCTTGCCAATATGGGAATAACTGATTTGCAAGCCTTTAGAGGCGGTTATTTTTCCATGAACAACGATACAGCAAAGGCACTCAAGGCCATTACTCAAATAGGCTATGAGTCACACAATATATACAGGGAGCAATATCAGGTATCAAATGGTTTACTAACTCCGTTTCCTGTTTATGCTTTTGATGAAGAGGAAGAATTCAGACTTGAATATTTTGATAGTGACAAGCTTGTTAAAATGCTATATGGTGCGGCGCAAAAACACACTGACATAATAGGTATTACACATAGCTATCTATTAAAAGAGAATGAAATTCATAACAAGATGGAAGCCATCATATACGAAATTAAAGCCTCCGGCTTGTTTAATAATACAAAACAACCAAAGGCTTAATCGCAAACAATCTATACCTCCCCGTATACAAAAAGCACAGTCTACACTGTGCTTTTTGCTATATATTATCCCAATAACGCTCTATATATAGGTATAAATATCAAAGTTGCTGTAGTCGTTACTGTCACCATAATTGTTGCATATTGATAATCTGCATCATAGGCTTTACTTACTATAGATGCCTGTGTAGCAATAGGCATTGCTGCCTGTATCGTAAAAACAGCCTTCATAATCCAAGGTGCTTCCATTAGATTGGAAAGTCCGATAACAACCAACGGAGAAATCACAAATCTTCCCAGCATTATGGCTACCATGTCCTTGCTAAAATGTATATCCTTAAGGCTTATGCTGCGAAAAGTAATACCAATAAAGAGCAGCGACAGAGGTGTTGTCATATTTCCTAAAAACTTAGCTGTATCCATTACAAATCTTGGCATCTTGATACCTAGCATAATCAACACAAAGGCTGCCAGAAACCCCATTAAAGGCGGGGTAAAAATGCATTTTACAGTTTGAATAGAAAATAAACCACCATCTCTTTTGCCGCCATCCTTCTGAATCAGATAGATGCCCAAGGTCCAAAACAAAGTAGTATTTGCAATATAATAGAGCAACACATATGATGTACTCAGCTCTCCAAAAAGTGCGGTATTTACAGGCATACCCATGAATATGGTATTAGATACAAAAAACATCGTTTGAAACGTGCCCTTTCTACCTTCTTTTATACGAAGTAAATGGCTTACAATCACTGCAATACCAAAGCTTATTACCATTGAGGCAAAGGGTATTACTACACCCCCTATTGCCACCAAAAGAGCTTTCCTATCAAAGGTGCTCATCAGATTGGAGAGCATCAGAGCAGGCAATGAAACATTTACCACAACCTTGGTAAACAATTTGCCCGTTTCCTCGTCAAACCAACCCTTCCAGGTCAATATATAACCTATTCCTATTATAATAATTATACTTAATACACTTTGCAGTGCGTCAAAAATTACCATTTTGTCACCTGTTTGGTTTTACTTCTTCTCTACCTTATCAAGCTGTTCATTTACAGCAATATCAATATTCAGTATAAAATCCTGCACCTGCTCAGTATTAATAAAGCCCTCTTGCTTTAAAAGTGCAACATACTTATTCAAGACCTTGCCAAATATAGTGTCTTTGTACTTTGCTGATGCTGCTTCAAAGACCTTGAACATGTCCGGATTTATAACACCTGTATCATTGTCAAAAACTGCAGTGTTGTCTGTACCACTCATATATACCATCATATAGCCTTGATACATGCTGATCATGATTTCTTTTCTTTGTTCATTATCATAGCTTTTAATATAGTTCTCCATTTCCAGGATACGATTCTCCAGTTCTTCCGGAAAAATCATAACGCTTGCATCAATTGATACTGGCGAATTAAACCGCAAAGCCATTATTTCAATATAGCTCTTTAACTCATCATCTATATAATCGTTGAAGGTCTTTATTGCATCGTAGTCTACAATGACCATAAAGGTACCCTCTGTATCAATAATATTGAAACCCCCTAAAGTAACATCATACAACAATGCCTTCAGCTC
>MGOS01000109.1:55851-61806 GCA_001797185.1 Clostridiales bacterium GWB2_37_7 | reverse complement strand
ATGGTTTCAAATTCTTCCAAGGTACTTAACAAAGCTCCTGTTGCTTCTGTAGCAGTAGCTTTGTCAATCCCGCTTATATTCTGATTCAGATAATCAAATATTTCCTTGGGATTTTTGCCTTGCTCCTTCATTGCATTCAGCTGTGCGAGCACTTCTTTATCCTTGGTGCTTTGCACCTTTTCGCCATTTATTCCGCAGCCGCTTAATACCAACGTCAATATCGTTAATATGAAGACAGTCTTTATTATTCTTTTCATTGCTTCCTCCTCAGTACATTATCATGTACTATTACCGACTTGTATTATATCATATATCAACCTTTACTTCTATGAGCAATGCTGCTTATTTTGATTCCATGATCCTTGCTATAGGACCTTGTTTGTCAATCATGTCACTTATGCTCTCATAGGGAATATAAAATTCCAAGAAACCATAGGCATAAGGAGTATAATCATAAAGCTGATAGTATACTACAAGCTCTTTATCCGTCAAATAATACTCCTGATTATCCTTGATCCCTTCAAACTCTCTAAGCAAGGGTGTATTATCTTCTAACAGTTTCTTTTTAATGATTGTATTTAGTTTGGTTTTATAGTCTGCACTAGGCTTGAATAAGTCCTTTAAGGTGTATAATCTCCCATCCGTCATATCAATATTTATAGAACTACGCATGCTCATGCCATGGGCAGCACCCTTCATATACAGGTAAGAATTATTCAGTATACTCATTATACCAGCTTTATTCAGCATAACATCATAATCCTGTCTATAAAATTCATCCTTTTGCCCCTTATATTCAGTACCGCTTTGTGACTTCAACAGCATATTAATTTTATTTTGAAGCTCCTTATTATTCATATCCACTGCCTGAGGATATTTAATTAATAAATCATATTGATCGTTCTTAAGCTTCAATTTAATTAATCGTCCCAGGACGCCATCTGAGCCTTGTATTTCTGTCACCTCGACTTCGTACCATATCAATTTTCCGCTCCTGTCAATATAGGAAAGTGCATCCTCATATCTAACAGAAGCCAATCCCTTATAGAACCCCTCAGCATAGCTGTACTGCGGCTTTATTACCATATTTCCCTTGATATCTATATAACCCCAGTTGTTGCCGTCATTTACGGCTGCTCTTCCCTCACTGAAACTGTCTGCATTCTCAAAGTCTGGACTTATAACAAAGCTGCCCTCTTTGTTTATATAACCCCACTTGTCATTTTGTAGAACTGCCGCCATTCCTTCACTAAAATCCTGAGTACTCTCAAAAGTAGGCTGGATTACCACAGTCCCCTTAGTATCAATAAAGCCATACTTATTATCCATGCCGATCTGTGCCAACCCATCTGCAAAGCTGTATGCATAGTCGAATCCTGGCTTTATTTCATACTGCCCTTTTTTATTTATATAGCCATAGATTCCTTTTTCACTGACGGGAGCAAGTCCATCTTTGAAAAAACCTGCATTGTCATACTTCGGTTGTATTACTACTTCACCTTTGTTGTTTATATAACCCCATCTGCCCTGAATATAAACCCCTGCCAACCCTTCTGAAAACGCACTGACCGATTCATATTGCAAGGGTACAGCCTGCTTACCGGAAGAATCAATAAATCCATATTTATTATCTATTCCTACCATCGCCAAGCCTTCGCTAAAATCTCCAGCATCATTAAAAACCTGTTCAATAACTGTAGTACCTGTCTTATCAATGAAGCCGTATTTATGATATCGTGCTACCCTTGCCAGATTCTCGCTGAAATTATAAGCATCCTCAAACTGTGGCTTTATGACCACCAGCCCGGCTCTATTTATGTATCCATATCTGCCATTGTCTCTAATTGCATAGTAATCCTCTTGTATTTCCTGAACTTCCACCCTCTGTTCTATTTCAACCTCAGGTCTTTTATCAGCATTTCTTAGTAAATATGCCTCAAACGCAGAAAATATCAGAAAAATGATAAGAATCAATAATACAATAGCTCTTTTACCCACTTCGACACCCCATTTCAATAATACTGGATATTATATTAATTAAATATATGCAGTATTTACCTGTCCCTATTAACCAAACCTGCAATATCATCTCATCCCCGCACAATTAGCCAGACATTATAGAACTATTCAGAATTATGGAATAAATTGCAACAGCAAAATAAAGGAAATCCTATCCTAACGTCGAATTGATTATTGAAATGTCACAAAAAGGGGATAATGGCTTTGGAAGTTACAACAAAACAAGCGAAGCACATCATAAACACATTAAAAAATGGCGTTGTCCCAAGAGATGGCCTTGAGCTGCTCCGTATTGGAAGAGAAGCAGAAGTAAACGAAATGTTAAGATGCATGGACTATATTTCTGAGGGCAACAGTATGGTAAAATTTGTTGCCGGAGAATATGGCTCAGGCAAATCATTTCTGATGAGCTCCATCAAGCATATGGCTACAGCGGATAATTTTATAGTTGCCAAACTTCAAATTGACAATGGTTTCCGCTTCAATAGCTTGGATGTGCTCTACTATAGTTTAATGCACAACTTGTACAGCATGGACTCCGGTTCAGAAATTACAAGCTTTGAATTCATATTCCATAAGTGGCTGCATACACTTCAAGAAATGGAAAACAAAGAAGATGCCGCTGCAGAAATACTTAAGGTTATCAATTCACTCAATATATACAATAAGTCCTTTGCAAGAGCTTTTCTATCCTATATAAGAGCTCAGATTTCAGGGGATAGGGAGCTCGCCAGCGCTGCGGCAAGCTGGCTAACCGGCGAAAAAAATATCCCTTCAGCATTGAAGATCAAATTTGAAACAATAGGCAGCATTGATAAAACTAATTCTATGGATTTTCTAAAGGCTTTTATAAAGCTTATCAGCATACTGGGTTACAAGGGCTTGGTCATTCTTGTAGATGAAATGGAGCTTGTAATGAGTGAAAGATCAGATATAAGAAGAGTATCCTATGAAAACCTCAGATATATAATTGATATTTGTGGCACCAGTGAAATTCCACACTGCATGTTTGTTTTCGCAGGCACCAGCGAGCTATTTGAAAACCCCGAAAAAGGCATTAAAACCTATGAAGCTTTAGCCCAAAGACTTGGGAATGCGATAGACAAACAAAACCAAAGCCTTACAGATATAAGACAACCCATTATACGTCTTCACAAATTCACAAGGGAACAGCTGCAGAGCCTGACAAATAGAGTCGTAGAGCTATACAATGCAGCCTATAATCTGAAACCCTCCATAACAAATGATTCTATAACAAGCTGGACTCTGCTTTGCTGCAAAAAATTTGGTTCTAGGCTGGAGCAGCTTACACCAAGAGAATATATTATAAAGCTTGTTGAGATACTAGATATTATGGAACAGCATCCTGAGAATACAATTTTTTCTGCTGAATTAGCTTCAGTACAAAAAGGAGATCAAGAGTTTTTTATTAATAATAGCTTAAAGGCAAACAAATAAGGCTATAATTTGCTTTGTTCATGCTTTAAGGATAAATTCGAAAAAAATAACCATTTTTTTATGTTTTTTTCAAAAAATACTAAGGTATTTTGCATATTTTCCGATAATTTTGTTGGAAGATTGTAATTTTGCTGTTATAATATTAATAATAATGCATTAATCTGCTTTTTTTGACTTTATAACTGTTATTTTTTGAAACAAAAGAAGAATTCTTACTCTACGATGCCATATTCTGTTAGGGGGAGGAAAGCTAATGGCTAAAAAACTTAATTCTGATATTAATGTTGTTCCGGACAAGTCATTTTTTCCAAATGACAAGGGGTTGGACGGAAGAAACAAAAAACCTTTGCTAGAACGTTTAGGCTTAATAGAACCTATTTTAAAATCTGAAAAAGAAGAGGATTTTAATATGTTTGATGATGACGCAGCTATAACCTCGGAGGTTAGATTGGCTAGTGATAATGATGAGCTTAGTGATAATCAGGAACGCGCTGATAAAGCTACTGTTGAAAAGCTGCCAATCAAAGAAATATTCGAAAAGTTCGGTTTAGAAACCAAAGAAACAAATACAGTTTATCTGATTGAGAGCTTTATAAAAGCACTACCTAACAATTTGCCGGCAGATGTAAAGAGACAATCTATCATCAATCTAATATCCGCTTCACAGTTGGATATAATTTGCTTGCTGAAAGACGGCAATAGGAGATTGGAAGTCCTAAACAGCTATTCTGAAGATTTTTCAAATAATATTGCTGAAATCATAGCATCTAATGAAAAGCAAATACGCAAACTCAATGAAAGAATTGCTTATCATAACAGAATCATAGAAGACAAACAAAAATTAAGAGAAAACCAAAAGGCAGAAATAGAGTTTGAAATCCAAAAAATCTCTAATATCATAGAATTCATCGAAAATAAGACAAAATAATAATTGGAAGTATATTATGATAGAATACAGGCTTACCAAAAAAGGGAAAATAGTCATAGTCATACTTTGCACTTTTATAGTATTGTTTATATATTCAGGAATTTCCTTTAATAAAAATTATGCTCCTCAATACTATGACTACAGTAAGTCCGATACGAATGAGCAACAGGTAATCCTACAAGTACCTCCTCCCATAAAGGTGGAAGAGGAGGAGCTTTGGGAGAAGCTAAAGATTGCTGTTTACTTTGAAGCTGATATAACAAGCTTTGATCAACAATACTATGAAGTCTTAAATATATTTTCTGACACAGCCTTAAAAAATGATAGATTAAAAATACAGATAGAGGGAAATAGTGCTACACTGTTTCCTACTAGCCAGAAGCATAAATCCATTAACTATACTTTATCCTTACTCAGAGCTCAAGCCGTTGCTGATTATTTGAAAAGCAAAGGGATCAGCTCAGAAAGGCTGATTTTAATAGGTAATGGTTCAGACAAGCCCCTAAAGGATAACTTATCCCCGGAAGAACGTAAATTTAATCGTAGAGTAGATATTTTTTTCGTAAATAAAACAAAAGGTATGCCGTAAAGCATACTTTTTATTTTATTTACGAATATATGTCTGAAAACTCTATATTTATTCTATCAATATTCTCACCATTGACTTCGTGAGTACAGGCAACATAATCCTCAAAAGGGATTGCTTCATCAGGAAGCTCTATCACAAACTCACTACCCTTTCCGGGTTCACTGATTAAGGATATCCTGCCTTGATGCAAATCAACCAAGGACTTTACCAGAGACAATCCTATACCGCTACCCTCTCGATTTCTCGCCATTGACTTGTCAGCTTGCATAAAGCGTTCAAATACAGCCTGTTGCATTTCTCTACTTATACCTATGCCTGTATCCTTTACAGTGATAACAACATAGCCCTGATCCTGCCTCATCCTTACATTGATTTGACCCTTCACCGGCGTAAATTTTACAGCATTTGAAAGCAAGTTCAGCATGATTCTTTCGACTTTGTCTGGGTCACATGCAATGATTTTCTTGTCTATATCCGTATTGAAGCAAAGCTCAATATCTTTGTCTTTTATATATTCCGCAACTGATTGAGCGATGTTTTCAACCAAATTAACAATATCACAATTCTTCTTCTTTATTTCAAAATACTTAGCATCTATTTTAGTAATATCTATAAGGTTTCCAATAAGCCTAATCAGTCTGTAGCAGTTTTGTTTTACTATTCTGTTGTACTTACTTATTTGGTTCTTACAATCATTACAGGTTTGATTGCTGATAACAAAATTCATCATTTGCTGGGCAGAAAAAATGACATTTAAGGGTGTTCGCAGCTCATGGGACAAATTGGCAAAAAACACATTACGCAGTTCTTCATATTCCTTAATTTCTTTTAGAAGCATGGTATTCTCTTCATACATAAGTCTTGTTTTGATTGACTGCAATTCAACTTCATGTCTTATTCCCATTTCCTTTATAAGTTGTTCGTTGGCATTCATGAGCTCCTCAGTCCTTGTTTTTACCTT
>MGOS01000109.1:39797-55825 GCA_001797185.1 Clostridiales bacterium GWB2_37_7 | reverse complement strand
CAAGCTCTCGAGCCTGAAGCTGTATCGTTTTCTTATTTATATAATCCCTGGAATACATGGCTATGTTTATTTGTGACAATAAAAAAGAAAGTGCGAATACAAACAATATGTTAATTGCATCACTTGCAAAGTTACCATGTATCCTAGATGTAAAATAAAGTGCTGTCCCAAAAAGACTTGAATCTATAACAAAAATAAACAAGCTTTGCATTGGTACCATTAGTATAGTAGATGCAATGGTCAGATTGCCGATAATAAAGGCTGAAATTTGTCCATGTATGCTTTGTGCATTGATACTTAAATAAGTGAACCAAGTCAATGCAATGGCGCAGCTATAAATGACCAAAGTCTTCTTTAGCTTATAACAAGATTTTACTGAAAGGTTTTTTGTGTTTTTTGCAAAAAACCTACCCGGGCGTTTCAACGTGGCAGGGGATATATGCCCACCGCCTCTTGCAGAAATCGGAACACGCCGCTTATAGAAGTGGAGGACATCTTTTGCCTCGTTATAATCTATATTAATTTTGTTAATTTGTGTTAAATACACCCCAAATAGATATAAGCTTCTTTCTATTACAATAAAAATATGAGAATAAAAAAGATTTACATATCCACTATTAAGGTCCCACCTAGGATAATAAACAGTCAAATCTACAACAATCATAATCACATTCAAAAAAATCAAAAGCATTGATAATGCTCTAACACGTTTGATGTTTGAATTCATAATTTTATTCTGAATTTCAAAATAATATTCCTTGGGAATAACGTTTAGGGCTTGTCTAATTTTTGTCAATAACGTATGTTTTTTAGCCATTGATATGCCCCCTTGCCTTTCAGTACTAACACAATTCAATATTTTTTGAGGAAATCCTCCTTTTTCCCCTATTTTTTTCCATTGTCAGATCGCCCTTTTGACTTATATATAAATTGCTGTATGCTTTCTCTTTCATGAGCTTCCTTATCCGCTGTCATTTGACCTCTTCCCAATCTATCGCACAAAGAAAGCAGTGCGATTTCCTCCAGCTTTACTTGCTCTAACATCGTTTCCACATCTGCAAAGGGCATATCTTTTACCACAAATAACAGTTGCATATGCCACCTTACCATTTTGGCTACAGCATGTATGAATTCCTTATCCGAGCTTAGCTGAGTAAGGAATTTTGCAGCCAGCTTCTCCCCCAGCTTGTCATGATCATAGGAGGTAATCTTCCCTTTTCTTACTTTGGTCGTATCAGGTTTTCCTAAGTCGTGCAGCAAAGCAGCCCACATAAAAATTCTTGGACTCCCACTCTCTTTTCTATGCTTCGCAGCTTTATCCACAACCAGCATGGTATGATTCCATACATTGCCTTCCGGGTGATGCTGTACCGATTGTAATGTTTTAGCCAATTTTCCCAGCATAGTAAAGGGGTAACCCTTATCAAAAATTCCCTGCTTCAACAACTCATTGAAATATTCAGAAGGAGCATCGTCCTCCATCAGGTGTTTATCAAACTCCTCGAAAGCTTGCTTTGGATCCATCATCTGTATTCCCTCCAGACTTCTTCATTCATACTCTATTATTGTAATAAATGTGCAACCTAAATATGTACCTTAAAAATAAAAATGTAGAAACAGAGTATTATGAGTTGCTCTGCTTCTACATTTTTATATTGCCCCGGTATCCGTTACCTTTGTATTTCCGGTTTTTTGCATGCCCCTTGATGTTTCTTCTTACCTCAAGCATCGCATTTAGTTCACCTCCGGCAATTATTACTATAGAGCTCCATAACAGCCAAACCATAAGTACTATAAAAGCACCAATGCTTCCGTATATTACAGCGTAGCCATTAACAATACTGAAATATAATGAGAAAAACATAGACATTACAATCCAAGTAGTAGTCGCAAGTGCCGCTCCCGGAATGATATGCAATATTTTCATTTTGATGTTTGGTGCAATAAAGTATACCACCAGCATTACATTAAAAATCGTAAATATTGCCATAATCCATCTCAAATATCTTAAGTATTCTATCAAAATAGTAGAGATATATACAAAATTGGATATCCACAGAAGAAGACTTTTGCTTAATATAGGTATTAGTAACGCTGCAGTTATACACAATGCGATAAGCAGTGTAAAAGGTACTGCCAATGCTTTTCTTTTTATATAACTCCGACTTTCCTCTGCTTCGTAAGCCCTATTCATGGCGCTAATTAATACTTTCAATGCATTGGATGCCGTCCAAAAAGTAGCGAATAGTGATATGTATAATAAATTTGTTTGTTTCACTGTCAATATATATTCAATGTATTTACCAAAAAACTCCATAGCCTCGCTTGGTACTATAAGCAACAAAAAGAAAGTAGCATCCTCAGCAGGTATGTTCAAGTAGCCTAGTACCGCAATAATAAATATAATCAGCGGAAATATGAACAACAAAATATAATATGCCATTTCAGCCCCAGAAGCAACGATATCATGCTTTATGAATCTTTCTACCATCTCCCCTGCCATGCTTTTTCTAAAACCCTTCATATCATATTCTCCTTCAAGTAAATTGTGCAATGATCCTATTTATATATTAATTTGTAAATATAAATTAAATTGGCATAAAATTCAAGTTTACTGACTATAATCTAATATGGACAAGTAACTATAAGATTATAGGAGTGTTGGTATGGCAAATATACTTATTGCAGATGATTCTATAACTATGAGAAAAACTCTCAATACAATACTTACAGAGTCCGGTTTTACTGTTGTGGCAGAAGCAGGCAGTGGTTATGAAGCATGTATAGGATTTGATAAACATCTGCCTGATTTGGTTATACTTGATATAAATATGCCCTTCAT
Source organism: Clostridiales bacterium GWB2_37_7 (assembly GCA_001797185.1). Lineage (GTDB taxonomy): Bacteria > Bacillota > Clostridia > Lutisporales > Lutisporaceae > GWB2-37-7. The sequence continues at coordinate 52,983 of MGOS01000109.1, read as the reverse complement.
TAACGGCATAGAAGCCCTTAGAGCCATTCTGTCAAAGCATCCCTATGCAAAGATTATTATGGTTAGCAGTGAGGGGAACAGCAGCCTTATAAGTCATGCCTTGAATATGGGGGCTAAGGATTATATTATAAAACCCTTTAGTGTACAAGCTCTTGTAAATACAATTAGCAAGATAATTCAGCGCGATGAATTTGTAAGTAATGACAGTCTAAAAGGCATTTACAATAAAATTAATGTGCTATAATACATCCTTTATGACCCTCAAAGCATTTTTATAAAATACCTTATCGATCTCCTCTTCCCTAAATCCATTTTGCTTCATAGCAGTCATCAGCTTATCCATCTCTCCAATATTAGCGATTTCCGAAGTATGCATAGTGCCGTCAAAATCTGTTCCTATTGCCATTACATCGATGCCGCCTATATTTCTTATATGCTTAAGATGTCTTATCATATCGCATACTGTGCTTATTGTGGTAGGTTCTCCCTCATTTAGAAAAAAGCTCTCTAAGTTAAGCCCCATAATACCGCCTTTTTCTGCCAATAGTTTGATCATATCATCTTCTAAATTACGCCCGTGCATTGTACATGCTCTGGCATTGGAATGTGATGCCACAAAAGGTTTGTCTGAAAGCCTTGCAACATCGTAAAACCCTCCATCCGATAAGTGTGAAACATCTATCAGCATCCCCAGCCTGTTCATTTCGCTTACTACTTCCATACCAAATTCAGTAAGACCCTTTTCCTTATGTATAAATTCGAAATTTGGATAGCCTATCTGATTGGGATAGTTCCATAGCATTGTAATTAATCGTACTCCCAATCTGTAAAAATTGCGAAGATTTGCGGTGCTGCCATTGAGCGCTGCACCCTCTTCTATAGCAAGTAAAGCAGACATTTTGCCTTCTGTTCTGTTTTTTTCAATATCTTTATAACAGGCTGCAAAAGCAATCGAGTCCTTATTATCCTCCAATTCATTATAAAAAAGGTCCAGCATATCCATGCAATTTTGCATCAGATTGTCTGTTGCTTTCATATCTACATACAAAGCAAAAAACTGTCCTAGTGCATCTGCCTTTTTCATTTTTTCTATATCCACGCAAAGATCGCTGCTACCTAGCTTACGCTTGCCGCCACTTAAGTGACATTCTAGTATTGTATCGCAATGAAGATCTATAAGCATTGTATCCCTCCCAATTTAATATCCCCTCAATAGTATATTCCACTATCTTACCATCATAGAAAATTATATTCTAGCTGCAGCATTAGTATTCGGGTTCTGTTTTTCCAATTATTGTAGGATGCATCTGTATATGATAAAACTATACTACTAGTTGTATATGGTGGCGATGCTATGTCAAGTATTCAAAGCAATAAGCATGACGGAAAGTCTTGTTGTTAAATAACCCGGTGCATTGCACCGGGTCTTCTTGTCATTATTTTAAATTAATAAACTTCTCTATGTCCCTCTCGATAAGCTTCAGAGAGCTCCTCCAAAAATCTACATTTCTCACGTCTATGCCCATTTCCATCGTGACCTCTGCTATCTTATTCTTACCTGTTACAGAAAGCAGCCTGTCATAAGCATCTACAAACTCATCACCCCTCTTGAGGTATTCTGCGTACAAGCCCTTTGCAAACAGTAATCCAAAGGCATATGGGAAGTTGTAGAAGTTATGGCTTGCATAATAGTAGTGCGGCTTGCAAGCCCACATGTATGGATGCAGGAAGTTGTGGTCAAGACCGTCGCCATAAGCCTGCTTTTGAGCATCAAGCATGATTTCCTTCAACTCGTTGACAGATACTGCACCTTCTTCTCTTCTTCTGAATAGCTCGCTTTCAAATAAGAAACGACTGTAAATATCAACTATTACCTGTCCGGCGTCGCTGATATCGCTTTCCAATATGGTGAAAGCCTCTTCTTTATTGGCATTTTTGAGTGCCGCTTCCTTCACAATTGTCTCGCAGAAAATAGAAGCTGTTTCTGCTATTGGCATTGGATATTCTGCATTTACGTAAGTTTCATCCATTAGATTGGCACCATGGTATCCGTGTCCTAATTCATGGGCCAGGGTAGTCATATTGCTAAAGCTGCCATCAAAGTTTGATAGTATTCTGCTTTGCTTCACTACATGAAGATTTGCACAGAAAGCTCCTCCCCGTTTACCTTCCCTTGGTTCAGCATCTATCCAGCCTTCGTCAAAAGCAGTTGCTGCAAAATCAGCCAGCTTGTCGCTGTAGGTTCTGAAATTCTTTACAATGTAATCTCTTGCTTCCTTGTAGGTGAACTTCATTTCTACATCGCCCATTGGTGCAAACATTTCAAAGAATGGCAATCCACTGTTGTAGCCTAGAAGTTCCCCTTTTTTTCGGAAGTATTTATGGAAAGCAGGCAGGCTTTCTCTTATTGCTGTAAGCATTGCATCAAGGGTTTGCATATCCATTCTTGCATTCAATACAGTCATCTCTAGGGGTGACGCATAGCCTCTCATTTTTGCAAGTGTGATAACCTCTCCCTTTATACCATTCAAGCAAGCAGCTGATGAAGTCTCTAACTTCTTATAGTTTTCAAGCTCAGCTTCATAAGCTGTCTTTCTAACCTGTGCGTTATCACTGTATGCCATGTTTCTTACCACAGGCAAAGGAAGCTTCTTCTCTTCTCCATCTACCGTAATATCAACCAACAATGTAGAGGAAAGCATCTCTTGAAGCTTTGTCCAGGCATTAGAGCCAGTGTTCTTCATTTTTGATATCAATACTTCCTCTTCGTCACTTAGCAAATACTTGTTTTCATTGGCTTTCTCTTTAACAAAGAATTCATGTTCTTTTAAATATTGATTCGAATCAATATATGATTCTAGCTCTTCCAGCTTTCCAAGCCACTTTATAAAGGTTACCTCCGGCTTTGTAAGGGATGTAGCTTTTTGATCCAATATATCCTCATACTTGAGTGCAACTTCGTTTTTGGCCTCTGTACTCAAAGTAAGATGTGCAAAATCCGCAAGTCTTGTATACAAATGATAAAATTCATTCATCATTTGTATATACTGCTCCAGCTTCTCGGCAGCCTTGTGTGTATCTACCAGATTTTCTTCTGTCCACTTTTGTATTTTCCCAATTTCTTGATCCAATCTTTCCATGTCCCTTTTGAATTCAGGCGCATCAAAGGACGTGTAAAGTACATCCAGACTCCATTTTCGATTCATTTCTATACCCCCATATTAAGAAAATTATACCAATAAAGGCAGTTTTAATTATATTCCACACCCTATTACTTAATTCCTCCACATAAAGGAATTTTACTGAATCAAGTCAAAATACAAATAAAGGCAGAAATTGATTTCTGCCTTTATTTGTATTTTCCCCTAATTTAACAATTATGAGTGGTTTGACAAACCATATTTTGATAGCTCTCAAAAACCTCATCCATGGTAATACCTAAATGTTCTGCCAGCTTAATGAATTCTGCAAATAGTTTCATATAAGCATTCAAAGAATCAAAATATACGTCGCGTTGTATAAGGTCTCTAACTTCATTTATATATTCAAATATATTAGAAAACACCTTAATTACGTTTGAACTGTCTTTTGTTCCGGTTATGCTGTCAAAGCTTATAATATTGAAATTATTTATATTTCCTATGGAAAGCAGAAACATCAAAGCGTCAATATATCTTGTCATAAGCTTTTCCTTAGGCAAGTTATCCTTTATTCTTGCATATTTATAACACTTCGTTAGATTTGCCAACTCCCCCACTTTTACCTGAAGAGCAAGAAACCTAAGCTCGAATACGTTCTCCTTGCCTAGCATATCTTCATCAAGATCTGAGACAGCTTTGATATGGTTTTCCATGATTTCATGGACTTTAAATAGTTCTTGTAAATTCATAAATTCTCCCTCCTAATATGCTAGTACTATTACCTGGTACTAATATTAAGTATACATTATTATTAGTATGCCGTAAATAGGATTTAATTATGAATTTTTTTACACCTCCATGATTAATAGAGATATAAGTAGGGGCTGGTCTCAGTGCCAGCCCTCTAATGTACCCTTATTTTAGTTTTACAAACTCATTACTTCTAACGCCTACCAGCTTATCCTTGAGTTCCTTTTCTATATTTGCCAGCTCTACTTCTGCCTGTTTGCGCTTCTCTCTTCCTTCCTGCTGAATCTTGAGGGTTTCTTCAATCGTCGAGATCAGATCTCCATTTACCTTCTTGAGGGTATCTATATCCACTATGCCTCTTTCATTTTCCGCAGCGATGCCTATGGTGCTTTCCTTTAGCATTTCTGAGTTTTTGCGCAGAAGATCATTTGTCGTATTAGTTACCTCTCTTTGAACTTCAAGAGCTTTCTTCTGTCTGTACAAGCTTAAGGCTATAACTATTTGATTCTTCCATAGAGGAATTGTATTCAATATTGAGCTTTGAATTTTCTCAACCAATACCTGATTGTTGTTTTGTATCAGTCTTATTTGTGGTGCTGTTTGCAAGGCTATCATTCTGCTTAGCTTCAAGTCGTGGATCTTCTTTTCAAATCTATTTACCAACTGCAGTAAGTCATTCAGCTTCTGAGCTTCCACAGGGTCATTGGTGTTTTGCACCTTTAGCTGCATGCCAGGTACGATCTCTTCATTCAGTTCTTTGAGCTTAACCGTTCCTGCAATGATATAATGATTCAAATTGCCCAAATACTCAAGGTTCTTATCAAACATATAATCTAGCAGCGTAATATCCTTTAGAAGCTGCATTCTGGATTTGTCTAGCTCTTCCACTATTTTTTCTATTTCTGTGCCAAGCTTTTGATACCTTGCAGCAAACTTTTTGCTGGAGTCCATTAAACCACCTATTAAAGGAATCCTAGACATAAAGCTTTTGTTGGATACTCCATCTACATCTATTTCCTTTACTTTAATCATAAGGTCCGAAAGAACCTCGCCTACAAAGCCACCATCCTTAGCCCTAACTTCACTCAAGACATTGTCCGCAAAGCTGGCTATTTGATTTTGGGCTCCTATTCCATACTGCAGCACGAATTGAGAGTCTTCTACATTGATATCCTTTATGATCTCTTGAACCTTTTGCTTTTGCTCTTCTGTAAGACTGTTCATATCAATTTTTTCTTTCACCTGTGTTTCTACAGGGTTAAATTTTTGTAGCTCCATGGCTTACCCTCCCGTTGTATTTATACTATGGTTTTATAACAAGATTTATTGAAAGTTTTTTGCACTTGTTGCAAAAAACTACCCAAGGCGTTTCAACGAGGCAGGGGGATATATGCCCACCTCCTGTTGCTTAAATCGGAACCCGCCACTTATAGAAGTGGGGGACATATTTTTACCTCGTTATAATATATTTATAATGTCGGATTTCCCTATTTTTGTCATACTACTATCATTATAATCTATTTTTACAATATTAAAAGAAGTAATATAATATATTATAAAGCAAAGAATATTTGCACCTATTTACCTAGGTACAAAAACCTTTAAGTACTGATGCAATACCTCTATATCCAAAGGAAAATTTGGTCCTTTTTCACCGTCAATATCTGTTCCACAGAGCTGGTAACATTCCACCGTCAACCTATTTGCACTGAAATAGTATATATTGGGATCTCCGATGTGCTCTCCCCTGATTATTTTTAGAAAAACAGACAGCGTATTTGATATATTGGCAGCCTTTATTGCTATAACATTCATTCTGCCATCATCAATAACGGCATCAGGTGCAAGTCTATTGAAGCCTCCTGCAGAGCTGCCATTAAGAATCAGCAGCAACAACAGATTATCTTCTATAACCCGGTCCTCTGAAACCAATCTCATTTTTATAGGCGCATACTTGGGTATCTCTTCTATGCCCTTAATATAATATGCAATCTGTCCCAAAGTGTTTTTCATATTTGTATCGGTTTTATAAGCTACCTCTGTCAGCAAGCCCGCACTACAGACATTTATAAAATGACTGCCGTTTACCTTTCCCAGATCAATATTTTGGGTAATGCCCTTCATTATAATATCACAACAGGCGTTTATATCTCTTGGAATTCCCATATGAGCTGCTAAGTCATTAGAGGTTCCAAAAGGGAAAATTCCCAAGGGCAGCTTGATATCCAATCTTGCCATAGCATCAGCCACACTGCTTACAGTGCCATCCCCGCCTGAAACACAAACTATATCATAGCCTTGCTCTATATCCAGAAAAGCCTTGTCTATATGTATCTCATTACTTATTCTAAAGGGAACCGTGATGAAATTCAGTTTCTGGAAGTTGCTTATTACTGTATCCAGCTTGTTTTTAAAGCTTGCATCTCCTGATTTTGGATTGTATATCAATTTAATTTTTTTCATTTAATCACTCCAATACATTGTTAAATCTATTATATGCGATTTTCTTATAAAAAACAAAAAGCTGATTTCCCTTTCATTGAGAAATCAGCTATACAATGACGTTTTCTACTCTTTATCCGAATAGCGCCAGCAAAATACCTGCTGCAACAGCCGATCCGATAACACCTGCTACATTGGCTCCCATTGCATGCATGAGAAGATAGTTAGATGGGTTTGCCTTCTGCCCTTCAACCTGGGAAACCCTTGCAGCCATAGGAACTGCAGACACTCCGGCAGAGCCTATGAGTGGATTGATTTTTCCTCCGGACAGCCAACTCATAAGTTTGCCTAACAGCAAGCCACCTATTGTACTAAATGCAAATGCCATTAGCCCCAAGGCTATGATTTTCAACGTTTCAGGTCTTAAAAACCTTTCTGCTACAGCAGTAGCTCCAACAGTGGTGCCTAAAAATATCGTAACGATATTAATCAATGCATTTTGAGCCGTATTGGAAAGTCTCTCAACGACCCCTGACTCCCGAAACAGATTTCCAAGCATCAACATACCGATCAGAGGTGCTACAGATGGAAGCAGCAGCACAACTATTACGGTTACAACCATTGGAAAAGCAATCTTTTCCAGCTTGGAAACCTCTCTAAGCTGCTCCATTTTGATTTCTCTTTCCTTTTTTGTTGTTAGAAGTCTCATGATCGGCGGCTGAATCAGAGGAATCAGCGCCATATAGGAATATGCTGCAATAGCGATTGCCGGCAGCAGATCCGGGGCAAGCCGAGTTGTTAAATAAATTGCCGTAGGGCCATCCGCGCCCCCGATAATTCCAATAGATGCAGCTTGCTGAGGCGAAAAGCCCAAGGCAATGGCAACAATGAATGCGATGTATATTCCAAGCTGGGCTGCAGCCCCCAAAAACAGACTGGAGGGTCTGGCGATAAGGGGGCCGAAGTCTGTCATTGCGCCAACCCCAAGGAATATTAATGAAGGGTAAATACCCAGCTTAACCCCCATATAAAGGTAGTAAAGCAGTCCTCCAGGCTCCTTTGCACTTTCCGGTGGAGGAGACATAAGTCCCGTTAACGGCAGGTTGGCTAAAAGAACACCAAAAGCGATAGGCAAAAGCAAAAGCGGCTCGAACTTCTTAACGACTGCCAGATATACCAGTACAAAGGCAATGCCAATCATCAAAAGCTGCTGCCATGTAATTGCTGAATATCCTGACTGACTCCAAACTTTTTGTATTGTATCCAAAAACGAAAAAGACATTATGCAATCCCCCTAACTATTGAAGCACAACAAGAACATCACCTGTAGCAACAGACGCTCCCTTGACAGCTGTAATCTGAGCTATGACGCCATCCTTTGGTGCAGCTATCTCGTTCTCCATCTTCATTGCTTCAAGTATGAGCAGTGTGTCTCCCTTTTTGACAGCAGTTCCCTGGCTCACATTTACGGCCAGAATGGTGCCCGGCATTGGTGCTTTTACGGCCCCTTGTACGGATTCAGCTGTAGGTGCTGCCGTTACAGGTGTTGCCGCTGTTGTTGCTGTTGCGGCTACAGGTGCAGCTGCTGTTGTCCTGACAATACTGGCCTGCCCTTTTTCCACCTCAACCTCGTAATTTTTCCCATTAATTGCAACGATATATTTCATATTAAATCATTCCCCCAAATGCGTTATAAACTTGTCCATCAGACAATTGCCTTTATGGATTTAAACTGCAGCTCTGACAGTGGAATTTGTGATTCATCGCTTACTATGGCCATAATCAGGGCAGCAATTTTTTCGTCAACACCGATTAACTTCAGTTCCCCTGCTGAATTTCCTGCGTCAATCTCTTCTGCTTTATTCAGAGGAGTCGGTGCAGCTATTAGCCTTTTGGCAATATATGCAGCTATGGCTGATAAGACCTTAACCAAAAAGCAAAGTAAGATAAGAACTAAAAACACTATACCCAGTCCAAATGCAGCAACCACTAAACCTTCAAATATAGACATAAACTCCACCCCTTACACTTTCGTAATTGTATAAGTAACTTTTGTGGCTGCACATTCTTCCCTGTCCTGTAAAAACTTCTCGGCAATCTGTGGAAAGGCTATATAGGAAAGTACATCTTCATCGTTCTTTGCCAAGCCTTTCAACTGTTCCTTGAAACAGTCAAAGACAGGCTCTAAAGTGTCTGCAAACCTTCCTGCAATCTGCTTTTCGTCACCCAATACCTTTTTTACAAGTTCAGGATCAACTTCACCCGGTGCCTTGCCGTATTCGCCCCGCAGGTAGGCTTTAACCTCCTTGGATACATTCTTATACCGTTCCCCCAACAATACGTTTGTAGCCGCTTGGACACCTACCATCTGACTCATTGGTGTAACCAGCGGAGGATATCCAAGATCCTTTCTGACTCTTGGGGTCTCCTTGAGAACCTCATCAAGCTTGTCCATTGCATTTTGCTGCTTCAGTTGGGCAATCAGATTTGACAGCATTCCCCCCGGCACTTGGTAAACCAAAGCATCGGTATCAGTTCCCAATACGAAGGAATCAAGCAATCCCATATCAATATATTTATCCTTTATCGGCTTAAAATAATCATTGATTGTCTTAAGAGCTTTTTCATCAAGACCTGTTGTGTATCCGAATTGTATTAACGAATAATTCAGTGTCTCGGTTGACGGTTGAGAGGTTCCTCCCGAAAATGCGGATATTGCCGTATCGATACCATCACATCCGGCTTCTACTGCTTTAAGATATGTCATCGGTGCCAATCCTGTTGTGGAATGAGTATGCAGATATACAGGCAGTTTTACACTTTCCTTAAGAGTTTTCACAAGGTCATATGCTTCCTTGGGACTCATAATACCTGCCATATCCTTTATACAGATTGAGTTTACGCCCATATTTTCCAGCTGTTTCCCCAGCTTGGCGTAGTTCTCCAGATTGTGAATTGGGCTCAGAGTATAACAAATAGCTCCCTGTGCATGCCCTTTGCATTTAAGCGTTTCGTCCACAGCTACCTCAATATTTCTAAAGTCATTGAGCGCATCAAAAATTCTCAATATGTCTATTCCGTTTTCGATAGAATGACGGACAAATTTTCTTACCACATCGTCTGCATAATGCTTGTACCCAAGAATATTCTGACCTCGCATCAACATCTGCAGCCTTGTATTTTTTACCTTTGCTTTGATTTTCCTGAGCCTTTCCCAGGGATCTTCGTTCAAATATCTCAAGCATGAGTCAAATGTCGCTCCACCCCAGCACTCGAGGGAATAGTAACCTGCCTTATCCAAGGCCCCAAGAATCGGTTCAAAATCTTCAAAAGGCATTCTCGTCGCAATAAGCGACTGATTTGAATCTCTAAGTACAGTTTCTGTAAAATTGACCTTCACTGGAACTCCAACTCCTTCTTATTGATAAATAGTAGTGATTTCTGAGAGAAGATCAAACATAATAGAAACAGCCAGAAGGTCTGCCGAGCCTCCCGGGCTGATATTCCTCTCAATGAAATCTCTGTCCATTTCAAATACCAGCTGTGCACCTCGGGCTGACAGCATTCCGCCAGCCTCCAAAACACGGCTGGCGTATTGTTGGACATACTTCAGCGTCTCCTTGTCGTGTCTTGCTGCGATATTTGTATCTTCGTTTACCGCCACCAGATGGAGGAGTGTCTGTACATAAATATCATTCATATGATATTTACCCATGGCTTTTAACTCTTTAAGCACAGGAAGAGCGCAGCTCCTCACGGTAGAAAACCCGCTTTCCACTTCTCCTCGTATCCCTTTAAATCCGTATTTATTGTACAGTTTTTCTCCATAGGTGAATCCTTCAGCCTTGTTCATGGAAGCCAGCTCCCGCAGACATAAGCCTTTGGTCATCAGAGAAATCTTCGCGCAAAGTGTATCTGTATCCACATTCTGGACTTCATTTTCCTTCATGCAGCAGGAAGCTGCCGCACAGATGATCCCCAATGAAAAGATCAAGCCTTTATGAGTATTCACGCCGCCAGTTGCCTCGAACATGGCTTTTTCAGCTTCAATCCCTATTCCTCTCAAGGCTTGGAACAGCTCCTCAGAGCTCTGTCCTGCGTATTTCATACCTTCCGCTGCACAGCTGTTAAAATAGTAGACCAGAGATGCGCTGCTGGCCATGAAAGTAAAGAAATCCATATCCTTGTGAGCTCCCTGGTTAAATCTGTCGACAAGTCCCGGCTTGGGGCTTGCGGAAACCTCATAGAGTAAGGCAAGCAGTGCTTTTTGAGAAATAATAGGTATCCTGTGCTCATCCATATTAGACATCTTCACTCCTTTATAGCGCCGGATTAAGTAAAAAAATGAATGGTCAATCCTGACAGACACTGGGCTTCCTCTGCCGAGGTTATGTCAGGATTGACCTATGATTTACTATTATGCTTCTACCGTTTTTTTCTTCTTGATAAAAGTTTTCAAAGAAGGAAGTAGGATAGAAATAACGGTTGCAATAACAAGTATTACTGCTATAGGAGAACCGACAAAAACTCCCCAATTACCGTCTGAAAGCACAAGGGCCTGTCTGAAGGAAATCTCCATTGTATTTCCGACAATGACACCCAGAAGCATTGGCGATGAAGGTATCTTCACCTTTTCCATAAAGAATCCAATTACTCCGAATATAATTAAAATATATAAATCACTGACGCTGTTGCTGATTGCATAGGTTCCGATAAATGCCAATCCAAGGATAATAGGATAAAGTACCTTCGGAGGAATTGCCAAAACACGGACCAAAGCACCAGCCATAGGAATATTGACAAACGCCAGAATGATATTACCCACTACCATGCTCGCAATCAAACCCCATGCAATTTGAGGATTGTTTTGGAAAAGTAAGGGACCTGGCTGCAGTCCAAGCATGAGTAAGGCACCCATCAAGACGGCAGTCGTACCCGAGCCGGGAATACCCAGGGTAAGCATCGGGATAAGGGCACCTACTGACGCAGCATTGTTAGCGGCTTCCGGTGCAGCCAGACCTACAATGTCGCCTTTTCCGAACTCCTCAGGGTTTTTTGAGATCTGTTTTTCATTGTTATATGCCATCAGCGATGCAATCGTTGCACCTGCACCTGGGAGAGCTCCAATAAGGAATCCAAGAGGTGTGCTTCTCAGTATAGGAAGCCAGCTTCTTCTCCAATCCTCCTTGGTAATCCATATTTTCCCGAACTTTGTCTGCATTTTTTTCTTGCCTTCTCTTATATCCCTGAAGCACTTGAATACCTCTCCAAGGGCATAGATGCCGATAATTACAGTTAAGAAGTCAATACCCGATTGCAGCTCCAGTGAGCCGAAGGTAAAACGGTTCAAGCCGGACTGTGGATCTAGCCCGATCATAGCAATCATCAGCCCTATAAACATGGATATAAAGCCTCTGATTACATTTCCTTTGTTCATTGAAGATGTCATAGCAAGTGCTAAGAGCATCAAGAGAAAATATTCTGCAGGTCCGAATTTAAGAGCAAACTTCGCTACTGACGTTGCTGAAAATATCATTAATATCGTAGAAATCATTCCGCCTATAAACGATGCGATACCTGAAATGGCTAGAGCCGCTTCCGCTCTTCCCTTCATGGCCATGGGGTATCCGTCGAAGGTAGCTGCAATAGCAGCTCCATCTCCAGGTGTATTGATCAGTATGGAGCTTCTAGACCCTCCATACATGGCGCCATAATATACGCCTGCCATAGTAATCAAGGCTCCCGTAGGTCCCATCTTATAAGTCAAGGGAAGCAGCACCGCAACCCCTGTTGCAGGGCCAAGTCCGGGAAGCATGCCTATTATTGTTCCGAGTATGCCTCCGAGCGTAACCCACATCAGATTAATAGGTTCAATGGCGGTCTGAAATCCGATCATCAAATTTTGCAAAATTACATCCATAGTTTATATCACCCCGATCTTAAATTTGTATGAACGGCATCATAGGAAGAGGAATACTTAGAAGTTTGAGGAAGAGGAAATATATTCCTATACTGAAGCTCAGTGATACAATAATATTGGTCTTCCATTTTTCCTTTCCGTTCAGCGCAAAAAGCATTGCACTCATAAAAGCAATAGTTGACAGGACATATCCGATTGGCTCAAATAATAAAGCATATGCAAGCGTTACAATACAGGTATAAATGATAAGCTTGGTATCATGAGATAGTCCCTGGTCATTTTTTGTTTTCTTAGTAACAGTTTTTTTTCTGCCTTCCATAATTGTAAGTATAATTCCGCAGATAGTCATTCCAACTCCCAGCAGCATCGGAAAAATCTTAGGTTCTATAGGATTGCCGATGGTTGCATTTGGAAGCGTGATGGACATGATCGTATATATAATGCCGATTATCGTTGAAATCAGGCCTGCAAGAAGATTATAATTCACTTGATTCACCCCGCTTTGTTATCAGCTGTCTATGGTGCTGAAATCCAATACCATAGACAGCTTTTTACTTTTTATTTCTTTAACATACCGATTTCATCCAATAGAGCCTTGCTGCTTTCATTTTCCTGTTCCAGGAACTTGACGAATTCATCACCGTCAGCATAGATATTATCCCAGCCATTGGTTTTTAATGCATTTTTCCATTGTTCTGTTTCAGTCATCTTCTTCAAGGTTTCCTGCCAGTATTTTACTGCATAATCCGGCATATCTGGAGTTCCGAAAAGTCCTCTCCAGTTTACAAAGGTAGCATCAATACCCTGTTCCTTTGCTGTGGGTACTTCAGCTATAATACCTTCTCCGATACGCTTGTCGGCTGTGGTTGCAAGAGCTCTAAGATCTCCACTCTCCAGAAGAGGCTTTGCATCGGCAATACCTGTGGATAGAACG
>MGOS01000109.1:27813-39787 GCA_001797185.1 Clostridiales bacterium GWB2_37_7 | reverse complement strand
AGGTTTGTTACACCTGCGGCTTTTGCTACCTTGAGGAACTGAAGCTGATCCATACTTCCTGCCGCTGAAGTTCCGCCGATTTTTACGCTTTTGGGATCTTTCTTCAAATCTTCCATAACATCATTGATTGATTGATATTTAGAATCCTTGGCAACAACGAAAATTCCATAATCCGCTATTAGTCTAGCAATAGGAGTTGTATCCTTGTAGCCTAATGGTGTTGAACCGTTGAGGTTTATTAGTAGAAGCGGTGGAGAGTATACAGTGACAATAGAATCACTGCCTTTCTTTTCTTGCAGATAAGCAAGTGCAACGCCGCCGCCGCCGCCAGGTTTGTTCGTTATAGGCATTGGAACTGGTACAAGTTTATTATCACTAAGAACCTTGCTGACTGTACGGATGGTCACATCCCAGCCGCCGCCTGCTCCTGCCGGAGCAATAAATTCAAGAGTCTTGGTTGGATATTTTACCTCTGCTGTTCCACCATCATTGGTAGTAGCTGTTTTTCCGGAGCACCCTGTAAGCAGCACTGCCGCTATTAATGTAACCGCAATCAATGTTATGATTGTCTTTTTTAATGACATTTTTTCTCCCCCTTTTATTTTTTATATCTTATCCCTCAGATTTTTAAAAATCTTAAGGTATAATTCGAAAATATGCATCCACGATAGATTGAATCTCTTTTATAAGCTCTTCTGTTCTATGCCTGCCACTCCTGCCGCATATATGCGCAGCCTGTTCGCACAGAAGACATTTGCGCTTGGTATAACCCAAATCTTCCCTTGACACAGCATTTCCATCCCGTTCGATTACGTCAAAATCAAACAGTCTGCCCAGCGGATGCTGGTTTTCAAGCTGAAGTGTATAAGCTTTCAGCATTTGTGCATCGGTATTCACAACGAAATATGCCTCATGTCCCGTATCAGGCTCGTAGGATTCGGAATAAACCAGAGAACTGCCGGTTTCATCAAGCTTTTTCATCAGAGCACTGCAGCCCTCACGAAAAATGCTGCTGCTGGCAGGCGTCTTTTTGCACGCACCCGGAATATTGACCGTAAATGAAACCAAGGGCAGCATGAATCTCCCGATTAACTTCTTTTGTTTTACAGCCCTTTGTTCCCGGGCATCCAGTAGCTGCTCAAGGGTTGTTTCAATACCGTCGGTCATCATTACAGTCCCTTTTTCACCTGGCGGATAACGTCAATCACGGAACCATCTCTGTATTTGACTAGCCCTACAATTTTATCCTCCCATTTGATGGGTTCAGGCCTTCCTACTATCCTATCCGCTTTTGCCTTTAATTCTTCAATTGATAACACAGGCAGCTTTGCTGCTTTGAGGCTGCTATACAGATCCTGTCTCAGAGGATTGACTGCTATACCCTGATCCGTAACAAGTACATCTATTGTATATCCCGGCGTTACCACAGTATTCACCCGGTCGAGTATGCTAGGCATCCTGCCCCTTATGAGCGGCGCTACGATAATAGCCATGGATGCCCCGGCTGCTGTATCACAGTGACCTCCTGATGCACCCCGGATCACTCCGTCTGAACCTGTAATTACATTTACATTAAAATCCAAATCTATTTCAAGGGCACTAAGTATCACAACATCCAGTTGATTGACAGCACTTCCCGCATTATCGGGGCTTGCATAATACTCTGCATCTATCTGATAGTGGCACGGGTTATTTTTAAGCGATTCCACCGCTTTAAGATCAAAGCTCTGTACATCCAGCAGCTTTTTTATCAGACCTTCCTCATGGAGGGCAACGATCTGGCCTGTTATGCCGCCAAGGGCAAAGCTTGCTTTGATATTTGCAGCAAGCATTCTGTCCCTTAAAAATCTTGTAGTAGCCAGAGAAGCTCCCCCTGAACCGGTTTGCATAGAAAAACCGTCATAGAAATATCCGGAGGCTTCGATAACTGCTGCAGCCTGCTTTGCTATCAGCAAATCCTTAGGGTTGTTGGTGTATCTTGTAGCACCGGACACAATTCCTTTGGGATCACCAATTGAATCCACCACAACGATATAATCCACCTGGGATGCGGGAATACTAAAAGGTACATTTGGATATTCCACAAGATTGTCGGTAATCAAAACCACATTTTTTGCATGCTGTGCATCAACTTTTGCATATCCCAGAGAACCACAGGCAGACACAGCTGAATTATCACTTGAATATCCGTTGGCGTTCCCATAAGAGTCACAGGAAGGCACACCCAAAAATGCAACATCAATTGGCAGTTCTTTAGAAGCAATAGCTCTGGCTCTTCCCCCATGAGAATTGATTACTACAGGTATATCCATAATTCCATTGGAAATTGCCTGGGCTAATTCCCCTCTTAGCCCACTGGTTTCAATCCTTCTAATTACCCCATCCCTGATATGCTTGACCAATGGAGCATGAATTTCTGAAAGAGAGCTGGAAGCCAAAACAAGATCCTTAATTCCCATTGCTGCAATGGCATCCATAACCATGTTAACTACATAGTCCCCATTTCTGAAATGATGATGGAAGGAAATGGTCATTCCATCCTTTAATCCTGTTTCTCTTATCGCTGTTTCAATAGAATCAAGGATTTTATTTTTTTCTGGATTTCTCTGACGTTCTCCCGACCTTTGGATATTTTTTACCTGTCCATTTGTAATAATCTTCTCAAACGAACGCATAGTCCCGATTCCTAAAATTTCTTCAGGTATTTCTCTACCTATTCCATTAAGCATGCTTTCACCTCACTCAACAATAACTAACTTTTACAGCATCAGCCAGTTCAAGAACCCTGCGGGCTCTCTCCACAATAGGCTTATCTATCATTTTGCCGTCTAGGCTTATTACCCCTGATCCTTTTTCCTCTGCCTCTTTGATTGCTTCGATGATCCTGATGGATTTTCTTATTTCATCTTCAGACGGTGAAAAAAGCTTATGCACAATATCAATTTGTCTCGGATTGATTATAGACTTTCCATCGTAGCCCATTTGTTTTATCTGCCTTACTTCTCTGATAAAGCCTTCTTCGTCATTCACATCTGAAAAAACCGTATCAATGGCATCAATACCTGCTGCCCGTGCGGCAAATAGTATTTGACTCCTGGCTGTCAGCAGCTCAATCCCTTCCGGAGAACGGGTTGTTTTCAGATCGGTTACAAAATCCTCAGCTCCAATAGCGATGCCTATTAACCTCTTGCTTGCCGTTGCAATTTTATATGCGTTAATCACTCCCAAAGCGCTTTCAATTGCCGCCATCAGCTTAATGGTTCCTCGCTCCATCCCAATCTGATTTTCAATTCTGGTAATCAATTCATCCGCTTCCTCTATGTCTTCAGGTGTTTCTGTTTTCGGCAGACGGATAGCATCCGGTATAGCCCTTACCATGGCTTCGAAGTCATCCTTGCCGTAAGGCGTATTCAAGCCGTTTACTCTCACGATGATCTCCGTATTTCCGTAATCAAGGGTTTTCAGAGATTGATATACCAAATGCCTTGCCGCGTCCTTCTCTTTTATGGAAACTGAATCCTCCAAGTCAAACATGATTGAGTCAGAGCCATATATATGTGCATCTCTGATCATTCCTGGGTGATTCCCGGGTACATACAACATAGTTCTTCTTAGTCTGCCCATCTATTTCACCTCCCACGGAAGGTTATTGCTATGGGCTGACCTGTTGACCGCCGTCAACACCCTTGCACGAATGGTGCAATCCAGAGCGCCCTTATCATTGGCACGGACAATTGCATCCGTGACTCCTAATTCCTGCAGCGTCTCTTTTATAACCTTTCTTATCTGATTGCCAAACTGGTTTTCTACCGTACTTTTAAGTTCAATTTCAATGCCTTTGCCTTCATTTTTTTCGATATGAATAATGATATCGCTGGACTCAAGCGTTCCGGCAATTCCCACATCATGAATCTTCATTTTTATCGTCCCCCCTGCTAATGCCTTTGACTGTTTGATTGAATATGCTTTTTGATACTCTCTGCCTCAGGAGATAAAAGAAATTTATAAGTTGTTTCTGGAACAAGCTCCTTCACTTCATTGAGTTTTCCCTCCCGAATCAGCTCCCGCACCCTGGATGCGCTGATTGGATGTCCATCGTTTACCATTCTCGGCACAACCTGGACATCAATACCCTGGATCGGAAGAATCTCCTGCATGATTGCGTTATAAGCTGAAGTTACCTTGCAGTACGGCTCTTCTCCTACAAATCTTCTATTAATATCCAGTGACGGAGCGATATGCCGGGTGAAAATTTCAAGATCCAGCCTGGCATGAGTTTCCACCAGCTCCTGATATTCTTTTATAAAATAGGACGGGAAGGTTGCATCTGAAATTATATAGTCCTTTCCTTTATGGAGTACCACATTGGTTAGATGCTGAATCCCTTCTTTCACAAGCCTATATCTGATTTCTGCCGGGAAGCTGGACTTATCCTCCCATAGAACAAATACGTGAAGTCTTTGGCATCTTGACGCTGCATACTCTATTAAATACCTATGTCCCAAAGTAAACGGGTTGCAATTTACAATGACAGCAGCTGAATCCTTCTTATCTCCATTGTCTCTGGCTATTTCCTCCAGATATTTTTTGATCCCGTCTGGTCTGTTCTCCATAAGAACGACTTTTGCCGGCACCTCTGCAATGCTATAAAAGCCCAG
Organism: Clostridiales bacterium GWB2_37_7; assembly: GCA_001797185.1. Lineage (GTDB taxonomy): Bacteria > Bacillota > Clostridia > Lutisporales > Lutisporaceae > GWB2-37-7. The sequence goes on along the minus strand of MGOS01000109.1, from coordinate 35,129 downwards.
TTCAGAGAATATCGCCTTGTTTTCCGGCTTTGTATATATAAAGAGATGCGTCCTTCCCCTTGAATAGGCTTCATTTACAAGATGTGTTACAATTTTAGAGGACAAGCCCATATTTTTATATTCTTCATCCACTGCAATGCATTTCAGAACCCTTCCGCTAAAGGAGCCCGCAGCTGCGAGCTTATCCCCGTCAAATAAAGCAACAGTGTATTCAATATCTCTGTCAAGAGATAAATTCTGCTTTTTCAGGAATTCCTCCAGCTGGTCTCTTTCCGTTTTCGATTGAAGGTTTATGACCTGCTCTCTAAAATTGTCATACCACATCCTACCATCTCCATTTATCAATCATTTTCGAGAATCCTTCCGATTGCCCTTGCCAATTGTTCACCTGTAACCGGCTTGTTAACATATTCATCAATGATCATATTATCCATATACTCCAGAACCTTATCGTCAGCAAATCCGGTGACAACAATGATTTTTATCCGCGGATGAATCATCTTTAGCCGTTCCGCCAGTTCGGTGCCTTTGATATAGGGCATTGTTTGGTCCAAAATAACGGCATCAAATCGGTCCGGGTTGTGGCTGAATATTTTTAATGCCTCAATACTGTTTGACTCTGCAACTACTTTGAACCCATAATACTCAAGTCCTTTTTTCATTACATTCAATACTTTTTGCTCGTCATCCACCAGCAGAACGGATTTTGCACTCTTCAAACCTGTAAATCCTTCATGTCCCTGTTTTTCCGGTTTGCTATGAATTTGTGGGAAATATACCTTGAAGGTACTTCCTTTGCCGTTTTCACTCTCAACTGTTATAAAGCCTTTGTGATTTTCTACAATTCCCTGCACAACAAATAATCCTAAGCCTGTACCTTCACCCGTAGGCTTGGTAGTAAAAAACGGGTCAAATATTTTTTCCATGGTTTCCTTGCTCATGCCGTATCCTGTATCGCTTACTGTTATACATACATAAGCCTCTGCATTGTCTGTTTGCTTAGAAAATTCTCGTACATCCTCTTTACTTGCTGTATCCAGCATAACCGTCAAGGTTCCCCCAGTATATTTCATTGCGTGAAAGGCATTGGTGCAAAGATTGAAAATTACTTGATGTATCTGCACTCTATTTGCCATAATGCAGCTACCATCGGATTTTTCCTCATAATCCACCACAACATTGCGCGTAATGGCGGACTTTACCAGATTTAACGTTTCCTCTACTATTTGTTTAACCTGTATAGGCTTGTATTTTGATATCCCGTTATCCGATCGGCTGAAAACAAGAATCTGTTCTATCATATCCTTTGCTTTGTGGGAAACCTCGTAAATTTCATTAACATAGTCATAGGCGTCACTGCCCTTATTCAACTTGTTCTTCAGAATTTCTGAGTATCCAAGAATCGGGGTCAGTAGGTTGTTGAACTCATGGGCAATCCCCCCTGTCAATGTTCCTACTACCTGAAGCTTCTGAGAATGCTGCAGTTGCTGCTCTTTCTTCCTCAGCTCCTCCATAGCCGAATTCAATTCTTTAAGATATTTTGTCTCCACCTCAAGGGCTTCTTTGTTTTTCTGAATTTTCAAGATGATAAATATGGCCGACGCCAATATAATGATAATAATTAAGAAAATGTCGATCGTTTTTATTAAATTCTGCCTTAAAGGACCCTCAACTTCGTTATAGTCCATGGTCATGGCAACCACCCAGAAATAATCCCCAATATAGGCTCTTGAAAATGCATTGAGTTTTTTAGACTTTTCAAGCTCCTGTTCCGTCCACCAGTAAGAATAATATTCTACTGTACCTTCCTCATTGCTATACTGCTGCTGAATAAGCTTCTCAAGCTCTCTGAAATCAAAGTCGGGAAAAAGCTCTTTTCTGGTTTTGATGACATCCATGCCAATCTGCTCTTTTACCGGATGCATCAAAATAATCCCTTTATCGTCCTTTACCATTGCGTAGCCTTTTTGACCTGCTTTTACAGGCATCGCAAGCTTTTTGTACATTGTTTCCAAACTGACCGAAGCTGCTACAATTCCTTCAAACTCTCCGTTAAAAAACACCGGTTCAAACAAATAAATTGTAAATTGTCCTCTACTATCCTTCTGCGCTCTGCTAATAAATGATGTTTTCTCCCTCAGTACGCGTTCAATATCCGACTTAAGCATTGAATTGTTCTCTGTGGCAGCTTCTGCGTCCATTGTGGGATACTGATATATGCTTTGTCCCGTTTTATTTATCTGATATACCCTTTGAATATCCTTCTCCTGGGCATTAATAAAAGCCTCTAACGCAGCCTGCACTGATGGTTTGTTCTCGTTTTTCACATTAAGTCCAAATTCATTGTTTAATGCCAGTATTTTCAGGCTGTCCATTTTTTCGTTTGCAAAAACCTCCAGGCTTCTGCTGATGGATTTACTGATTGTAAGGAGCTGCTGCAACTGCTGATTAATAATAGTATCTCTATTATCTTTGTAGATCCTATACGCCATTTGCACCAAAATCAAAAGCAGGACCAATATAATCAGCACGGTATAAACTATAGTTCTTCTGTTAAGTAGTTTTCTCATAACTTTATTTATTCCAAACTTTATATCTTTTACCAACATTCCAACCTCCCACAAGCTTTAGTATTTTTCTATATTATACTCTGCTATATACCTGTCTTCTAGAAAGAAAATCTGCAGGCTGTATGTCGGCACATCGTAAAATTCAAGTTTCATCTCATCTATCTACTGTCAATGATAAACCACAAATCTTAAAATATTCTGATAAAATCTTAAAATTTTTTAAGATTTACTGCTGCAAAGTATGAATACACAACGATCTTGTCCTGCAAACAATATCTTTTTACAAAAATTACATTTTTATTAAAAAGATTTCTTTCTTGTTTTTCTATTTCTGTAAATGATATAATTCTTTGTATACGATATGAACGTTCAGTATTCTAAGGTATGCACGTTTTCGAGCTGTGATAATGCTTAGGGAGGTTGACCGGCTATGACCAAACCCAAAATATTGATCGCCGATGATGAAGAGTATGTCAGAAGATTGGTTGTCACTGCTCTTGAAATGGAGAACATGCAGGTATTCCAGGCAAAAAATGGAAACGAAGCCCTGGGAATGGTGAAACAGGGCTGGTTTGACCTGATTATTTTGGATATTATGCTGGGAGACATCAACGGATATGATGTGATAAGCAAAATTCGTTCGATGGGAATCAATACTCCTGTTTTTTTGCTGAGCGGTAAAAGTGAGGATTACGACAAGATCATCGGATTCGGAATAGGCGCTGACAGCTATATAACCAAACCCTTCAGTCCGAGTGTGCTTTGTGCGCAGGTAAAGACTCATATCAGACGCTACAAGGAGCTGCTGGAGGCTAAAGATAAGAATTCCAAAATTGTACTTGGCCCTTTTGTTTTCAACCAAAAAACATATAACTGCTGCAAAAATGGGATCCTTCTGCATCTGTCATCAAAAGAGGTGCAACTCATGAAGTTTTTTATGGAAAACCCTAACCAGGTTTTCACCAAAGAGCAGCTTTATCAAAATGTTTGGGGAGAAACTGTGATAGATGATAACACTGTCATGGTTTATATTCGGCATTTGAGATCCAAAATTGAAGACACCCCAAACAGTCCCAAGTATTTACAGACCGTTTGGGGTATCGGGTATAAACTTTCTATAGACACATAGACCATAGATACCTTAAGCTCTTAAAATCCTGCCGCCGGAGCTTTTAAATCTATTATATGAAAAATATTACTCTGTCGGTGCACACTTGAATTCTTCAAAATCCTTATTGCCTGTCTATAAATATTTTAGATTCTACGCTTATTCAATTTACTTCTCTTCAGTCTATTATTATTTATATAACAAAAAAGCAGATCTTTCAATCTGCATTGTAATCGTAGTGGCGGAGAAGGAGGGATTTGAACCCTCGCGCCAGTTTCCCAGCCTACGCCCTTAGCAGGGGCGCCTCTTCGGCCTCTTGAGTACTTCTCCGTGCCGAATTTTTTAAATTCGTTATTAAATTAAATGGAGGAGAGAGAGGGATTCGAACCCTCGGACGCTTTAACACGCCTCTGGTTTTCAAGACCAGTTCCATAAACCGCTCGAACATCTCTCCTCGTCAGAACAATATCCATTATATCAACAATACTTATTGGTGTCAATAAATTATGAACAGATTTTTTATGTGAATTATTAGAAACACTTGCATTATATAGTATCTCAAATTTACATTACAAAGTAAGCTTTATTATTTACTGATTAAGATATAATATACATAGATAAATTTTGATATAATTTTATGTGAGAAAATTTTTAAAATAGAAGTAGATTTTTGACTGCTCCTAATATATTTATCGGTTTGAGGTATGAATATGAAAGCAAAATTTAATAATTATTTTTCGATTGGTCAAGCTATACTTGCCGCTGCCTTATTTGGAATGAGTGCCCCCTTTTCAAAGCTGTTGCTTGCAGAAATTTCACCACTTATGCTGTCTGCACTTTTATATATCGGAGCTGGCATCGGAATGTTAGTGATTGATAGTATTAGAAGGCTATCCAAGGCTAAACTTGTTGAAGCAAGACTTACAAAAAAAGAATTGCCTTTTATTTTATTAATGCTTGTATTGGATATTGCTGCACCCATTTTTTTGATGATTGGTTTGACAATAACAACCTCATCAAATGCCGCTCTTCTCAACAACTTTGAGATTGTTGCTACCTCTATTGTTGCACTTATTGTATTCAAAGAAGCTATCGGCAGTCGTTTGTGGTTATCAATTATATTAATCACAATTTCGAGTATTATTCTATCTGTTGAAGATTTCAGCAGCTTTTCCCTTTCTACAGGCTCAATATTTGTATTGCTTGCCACTATTTTTTGGGGATTTGAAAATAACTGTACAAGAAAGCTTTCCATTAAAGACCCTTTACAGATTGTAATTATAAAAGGCCTGGGCTCTGGACTTGGTGCTCTGATAATTGCATTTTCAGCACAACAAGTATTTTGGAATACTTCATATATCGCATTAGCCCTCATTCTTGGATTTTTTGCTTATGGTATGAGTATATTATTTTATGTATCAGCACAAAGACATTTAGGGGCTGCCAGAACAAGTGCGTATTATGCAGTTGCCCCATTTATATAAATCAATAAATAAGCATACCATTTTATTTTTTTATCTTAAGCTAAAACTTTTTGTATGCCTTACCCGTCTATATAATGTCAGAAGTCAGATATTTATCTATATAAAGGAAGTGAAATTTAATATCTATGATTAATACCAGCATAGAAAAGCAAATCGCAGATCATGTTATTTCAAATAAAGAAAGCTACTATAGGCTTGCCTTTAGTTATGTGAGAAATGTTGATGATGCATTAGATATTGTACAAGAATCTATATTGAAAGCCCTTTCATCAATGTCTTCACTAAAAGAACCTGACTATATAAGAACCTGGTTTTATAGAATTGTTGTAAACACCTCTTTAGATTTCCTAAGACGGCAAAAAAAGCTTGTTATAGTTGAAGATGAGATCTTATGCAGTTTCGATACCGGAGCAGATGATGTTTATGCGGTTCTGGATCTGCAATCAGTCTTGGAAACTTTGCCGGACAATTATCGCAGCATAATAATATTGAGATACTTTGAAGATCTGAAGCTTGAGGAGATTGCAGAAATTCTTAGCGAAAATATAAGCACTATAAAAACCCGGCTTTATAAAGCTCTTAAATGGCTGCGCATAAAAATTGAGGAGGTTTAACTATGATAGATAATAAAGATATAGTGCAATTAAGAAAAGAGTATATGGATGTTCCTATCCCTCCAGAATTAGACTTTGTTGTAAGAAAAGCGTTTAAAGAAAATAGAGTAAGTAATATAAAGAAGAACGATAAATTAAAAAAAGTCGGAATTTTAGCAGCGTCAATTGCTTCTATTGTAATTCTGCTGACAATAGGAGTTAATACAAATCCTGTGTTTGCAGAAGCATTATCTAAAGTACCTGTTGTAAACAACATAATTAAAGTACTAACCTTTAGAGAATATATTGTAAACGAAGATACCTATAAAGCAAATATAAAGATTCCGGAAATACAAGGTCTGGAGAATAATGAGCTGCAAATCAGCTTAAATCAAAAATACCTAGAGGAAAACAAAAAGCTATATGAAGAATTCATTAAGGATGCAGAAATAGTAAAGGCATTGGGCGGGGGTCACTTGGGAGTAGACACTGGATACCAGATTAAAACAGATAATGATACTATTCTTTCCATTGGCCGTTATTATGTTAATACAGCAGCTTCCTCCTCTACAACCATTAAATATGACACTATAGACAAGAAAAAGCAAATCCTTATAACGCTTCCCAGCTTATTTAGGGATGACAGCTATACAGAAATTATTAGTGAAAATATTAAAGAGCAGATGATGAAACAGATGGAAAATGACGATAGCAAATATTACTGGCTAAAGGATGAAACTTTTGATAACTTTAACAGGATAAAACCAGACCAGAGCTTCTATATAACAGACACTGGAAAACTAATAATTTCCTTTGATAAATATGAGGCTGCACCAGGATATATGGGTACTCCCGAATTTGAAATTCCTACAGCCGTAATAGCTGATATTTTAGCTGGCAGTGAATATATAAAATAAGATAAGAAAAGGTATGCAGATTTTATGATTCTGCATACCTTTTTTCATTACTTCTTGATTCTTTCTGCTCCGCCCATATAAGGTCTTAATACCTCGGGGATTATAACAGTGCCGTCCGGCTGTTGGAAATTCTCTAATATAGCCGCTACAGTTCTTCCGATTGCTAAGCCCGATCCATTTAATGTATGAATGAATACTGGCTTTTCCTTCGGCGACCGTCTGAATTTTATATCAGCACGTCTAGCCTGGAAATCCTCGAAATTACTGCAGGAGGATATTTCTACATATCTATTGTAGCTAGGCATCCACACCTCAATGTCATAGGTTTTTGCAGAGGAGAAGCCCAAATCTGCCGCACACAAGCATACTACTCTATATGGAAGCTTCAATATTTTTAATATTCTCTCTGCATCCGCAGTAAGTGTCTCCAACTCATCATAGGATACATCAGGGTGAGAGAACTTTACCAGCTCTACTTTGTTGAACTGATGCTGTCTGATAAGACCTCTGGTATCTCTACCTGCAGAACCCGCTTCTGCCCTAAAGCAAGCCGTATATGCTGTATGATATATCGGCAAGCGCTCTGCTTCTAATATCTCTTCTCTATACATATTTGTAACAGGTACTTCTGCTGTAGGCACCAA